>DAOUWT010000227.1 GCA_030666985.1 Chloroflexota bacterium | reverse complement strand
CTCCGAGGTTTTTGAAGTGCAAACCTCGGAGGTCTTGGCTAGGGGGGTGAATAATTACCAAATGGAAGTGTGCAAGTAGGGAGGGATAACGGGGTTTTTGCCTTACTCCCTGTTCCCTTAGTCTACTGATTTAACAAACGAACAACCAGTGAGACAATCAAGAAAATACTAGCCACCAATGTCAGTAAAGCCAAGAGCCATAATCCAGCTAAACCAACCCACAACCCTAAACCAAACAATACTGCCAAAGCTACTAAGCCCCTATGCACATCGAAAAGAGGATGGGCAACTGGTAAAGTTTTCCAATAAGACAAGACACCACCAATAATAATGCCTAACAAAGCAAGTCCCAGAAAAAGCCCAAATATTTGCTTTCCGGTAAGACCTAGAAAATCCACAACCAAGACGCCGCAATTCCCATCCATTGGCGGGTGCGGGTAATGCCCATGCACATAGACCCGGAACAAGATTACCCGATTATACACGGCTTCTTCGGGGAAAATTTCCCAGGCTACACGCTCTTTTTCACCAGCTTCAATATAGAATTGCCCCTTATACTGCCGCGTCATGGTGAAATAGCCATCTGTAATATACGCCCTGACAAAGCGATCCATATCATCCTCGTCTGGGTTCTTTAACGTAATGGATACTTCTCCCACCTCATCCGAGCTAATCACCACTGGACATTTAAGGCTATTGATAGACTGGTCGGCATCAAGACCAAACTGGAAGAAAAAAGCTTCCATATCGGCCCAAGTAATGGCGGCAACCAACAAAAGTCCCAAAAGAGTCCCTGCCGCGAGGAGTACCATCCCCGTTTTTTGCGTTTTATATTCTTTGTTCACATACGCTCCATTTATAACCACTCAACGTCACGTAAAAATGTTTGTTGTCCTCTACTAATCAAGCCTTATCTCGCGCAAAAAACTTACGGATACTAAATAGTCGAGCATAAATTTTACAGTATTTTCAGTAACCGGGTTTCTCGTCCCCCTGCCCCACCGCAGGTGCGCAAAGCGAGGGCACACAAAGCGCGGGGATGCTCCGCGAAGAAACCCAATCACTATATGCTAGAAAATTGTTGCTCAGGTACTTACATTAAATTGAGATAGAACAGATTCTTGATAGAAAATGACCCTGCCAAGACACATTTCTTAGCAGGGTTAGATAATACTAGAATTAAATATGCTCCCAATCACATGTGTTCTGAATGCTCCCCTTTCTCCATTCCCTCCGTGCGACTCTTATTCATTCGGAAGTAGGTGGCGGATCCGATAACCCCAAGCATCAAACCACTGATCGAAGCGCCATAGGAAAGAAAGTTCAAGACGAAACTCGATTCAAGGATCTTGAGGACCATGAGAAAAGGCCCGATAAAACCGAATAGAACTAAAACAAATCCAATAGCAATGATTTTCTTAGGGTGCTCAGTTATCATGATCAATTACATCCTATGCCTAAAAGTCTTGTTGCCTCGTTTATTTGTACAACCAACACGCGGTGAAGTGTTCGGGGGTCGGTTCAAACTCCGGTGGTTCTTCTACGTCACATAAGCCATCAATCCGTTTTGAACAACGGGGATGGAAGCGGCAACCTGAAGGAGGATTTACTAAGCTGGGAGGTTCGCCAGGAGGCACCTCTTTGTAAGTAAGGGCATTCTCATAATCTGGGTCAGGCGTTGCCGTCAGGAGGGCATTAGTATAAGGGTGAAGAGGATTACCCAAAAGTTCGCCCACTTCCGCTTTTTCGACCAGGTTACCAGCATACATAACAAAGATACGCTTCGAGAAATAGCGAACAGTGGAAAGGTCATGGGTAATATAGAGAACCACAAGATCGTGACTGGCTTGTAAATCCTGCAGAAGTCTGAGAATTTCTACTCGCACCGAAGCATCTAACATAGATACCGGTTCGTCAGCCACGAGCAGACGCGGCCTCAACACCATAGCGCGGGCGATGACTGCCCGCTGTTGCTGGCCACCACTGAGCATGTGCGGAAACTTATCCAAGAAATCTTCGACGGGGGTCATTTTGATTTCCGTCAACACTTCATAGATGCGCTGTTCCCGTTCCTCCTCATCTTTCACCCCATGGATGATCATAGGTTCTTCCAGTATACGCCGAAGGGTCATAAAGGGCGGTAAAGCGCCATAGGGATCCTGCTGCACATAGCCGACCCCGGCCCGGTACAAGTGCATCTCCGAGGCATTTAATTGGCTGATATTATTTCCGTCAAAAATTATGTCACCATTGATAGGTTTGACAAGCCCTAAAACAGTTTTCATCAAGGTGGTTTTTCCGCAGCCGCTCTCGCCAACTACACCGATCGACTCTCCGGCATGGAGGTCAAAATTCACTCCATCTACCGCTTTCACATACCCAGCATGTAACAATCCCCAGCGTTTCAGTTCAAACCATACATGCAAATCTTGGACCGATACCAATACGTTGTTTGAGTTATTATCCACGTGATCAACTCCTGGCATTTCCGTGTTTTTATCTTTTTCTTTCAATTCAACAGCCATGTACTTATACTCCTAATCTATCTTCACGCATATAACCAGCATTTGACCTTGTGGCCTTTAGTCTCCACTACAGGGGGTTCCTCTGCGCATTTTTCAAAACGCCTGGGACATCGCGCGGCGAAACGACAACCCTCTGGGGGGGATAGAAGGCTTGGCGGTTGACCTGTGATGAAAGTAGGCTCTTGCTCTATCCTCAAACGCGGTACGCTGTCCATCAGCATTTTAGAGTACGGATGAAGGGGATTGGAAAAGAAAGTGCTGGCGTGGCCTACCTCCACAATCTGGCCAGCGTACATCACCGCTACCCGATCCGCCAATTCACTGGACGTGGCGACATCATGAGTAATAAGGATAAAGCTCACGTTCAATTCTTTCTTGAGGCGTTTGAGCACGTTAAAGATGTTAGCCTGGGTCAACACATCCAGCGCTGAGGTCGGTTCATCCAAGAAGACAAGGAGCGGGGTGGTTATCAATGCCATGGCCAGGGCAATTCTCTGTCTCATGCCGCCGCTCAACTCAAAAGCGTAGCGATCCAAGAAATCACCCGGAACCCCCACGTGTTCAACCATTTCGCGGGCCTTGGCCCATGCTTCTTCTTTCCTCATCGCTTGATGCACTAACAATGGCTCTGCTACCTGATCCCCAATTTTGAGAACCGGGTTCAGAGCGTTCATGGCGGCCTGGGGCACCATAGACATCTGAGCCCATCTGACATCCTGTCGGAATTCCTCATCACTCAGGAGCATCACGTCTGTATTATCCAAATAGATGCGACCGGAATAAGTATCCACATTCCGAGGAAGCAGACGCAAGACACCTCTGGCCAACGAGGTCTTTCCACAACCCGATTCGCCAACGATCACAATAGCTTCATTGTAACCCAGGTTGAGATCCACTCCATCAACCGCTTGAACAGCTCCCATTTGGGTTCGGAAGTAAAGCCGTAAATCTTCAATGCGTAACAATATATTATTTTCTGACATTGATACTACATACCTCTCAGTCTGGGATTAAAAATACGATCCAGAGCAAAACCCAATAAAGAAAAGGCCAGCCCAGTGATAATAAGAAGGAAGGAAGGCTCTAAAATCCAATAGTATTGCCCCTGATACAAAGCCCCGTTTACATGAGCGTCGTTAATTATCTTACCCCATGTAGGAAGGGTAGGGTCGCCCAATCCTAGCACACATAGAGCAGCCTCAGTGAACACAAAAGCAGGGATCATGGTGACCAAGCCTGGGATCAAAGTCGGAACGATGCGTGGAATCATATATCGAATTATAATCCGCATATCTTTGGCGCCATAAGCCTGAGCAGCCTCTATATATCCAGCCTCTTTCACCTGAAGGAATATAGCCCGGTAACTCTTGATACCTCCACCAAAAATGTATAGGAGAATAAGAACACCCAGCATCAACCAGATACTTCTGGAATAAAAGGTGCCAATCATAATTAAGATGGGAAGAACAGGGATGATTAGGTTTACCTCAGTAATCCGTTGGATAAGCGTATCCACCCATCCTCCATACCAAGTCCCAATGGCGGCGATGATCATGGTAGTGAGACTTGTGCCAAGGGCTGCTAAAAGTCCAAAGATCAAGGCAACCGGAGTGCCCCACAGCAACGCCACCATCAAGTCCCGGCGTTTGTAATCGGTTCCCGCTAAACCATGAACCTGCCCAAAGAGCACAATTTCAGCATCAAAATCAGATTCCTCTTCAAACACGGCCCCATCAACCCTCAAAGTATAGGTTCCTTTGTTAGTAACCGGCGTTTCTGATTTTGGATCAACAGCAAGCAGAGCCTCGTGAGGTGAAAGCACTCTGCCCAGCCTGCGTTTGAGGACTTCGTCTTGGGATACGCGGTAGGATAAAGACTCATCTACCGACATACTTCCAATCCTGATCTCTTCACCATCGGGCGTTATCCAAGTCAAAGAAACATGCGGTTTTTTCTCATCATACTGAGAAGTGAAGAAGAGAGTGATCTCGCGAGGGAATGTGTCGTATGTATAATCGAAGGTGAAAGCAAAGTCTATCTCTGTCATATCATCTGAAACTACTTCAATGGTCTTTTCTACATCTTCATCGTGGCTGTCAACTGAAATTGTCGCAGCAAGCTTCTCGCTCCTGAAAAGATTGACCCACACCGGGGCTGCGTTTTTCGGATAGTTATACCAGATTTCCTCTCCGCCCCGCCACAAACGAACCGCTTCCGCGTAAGGCATACTG
>DAOUWT010000300.1 GCA_030666985.1 Chloroflexota bacterium | reverse complement strand
TGCGAGGAACGTCTTTTGTGACGTGGCAGTCTCATGAGGTACAAGAGTGCATAGTGTTCGGGGAGATTGCCACGCCGCATAAACAGCGGCTCGCAATGACAGATGCCCCGTTTATCCTCCAATGTATGACATTTCTACTTTATCTTGACGTGATGCACTTTTTTCTTGACGAAGCTCAGAGTAGCGGTCTTTGCGGCGACGCCACAGGTTTTGGATAAACGCCTCCACCCCGGCATCCCCTGCCCCCTGGCGCAGCAGGCCCCGCAGGTCGTGCCCCTCCCCCGCGAAGAGGCAGGTGAACAGCTCCCCCACCGCCGAGAGCCGAATGCGGGTGCAATCCCCGCAAAAGGGCTGCGTCACCGAGGCGATGAGGCCAATCTCCCCCTGCCCATCCCGATAACGCCAGCGGTTGGCGACCTCCCCGTGATAGTTGGGTTCTAATGGCTCAAGGGGGAATTCGCGCTGGATGGCGGCGATGATGTCTTTGGCCGGGACGACGTCCCCGCTCTCCCAGCGGTTGGTGGAGCCGACATCCATGAACTCGATGAAGCGCAGGATGTGCCCCGTCCCCCGGAAATGGCGCGCCATGGGGAGGATTTCCCCCTCGTTGACGCCGCGCTTGACGACCATGTTGATCTTTATGGGACTGAAACCGGCCTCCTCGGCGGCCCGGATGCTGGCTAGAATATCCTCCACCGAAAAGTTGACATCGATGATGTCTCGGAAAATTTCGTTGTCCAGGGCGTCGAGGCTGATAGTTATCCGGTGCAGGCCGGCATCTTTGAGCGTTTGAGCTTTACCCGCCAAGAGTGAGCCGTTGGTGGTCAGGGCCAGGTCAACGCCCGGCAATGCGGAGGCCAACATCTCGACGAGAACTTCGACATCCTTGCGCAGGAGAGGCTCGCCCCCTGTGAGGCGGATTTTCCTCACCCCCAGCGTGTGGAAGATCTTCGCCAGGCGGGTGATCTCCTCGAAGGTGAGCAGTTCTGCGTGAGGGAGAAAGGGGTGGTCTTTTTCGAATGATTCCCTGGGCATACAGTACCGGCAGCGGAAGTTGCAGCGGTCGGTGACGGAGATGCGCAGGTCGCGGAGGGGGCGGGTGAGTTTGTCAAACATAGTTGGGTAGTTTGGTAGTCGTTAGTCTGGTAGTCGGGTAGTAACCCATTTCAATGGGTTTTGTTCCCTAGACCATGAATTCATTCATGGTTCGAGACCAAGATTATACCGCAGGGTGGGTATGTTGGTAAATTGGGAAACTGGGGAACTGGTATATCTGGAGATTGGGGAATGAGGCAGGCCGCGCGTAGGCAGGCATTTGCTGCGGTTGGCGTTAGTGTTAATTGATAATGCGCTCTTGTTAGTTTTTCCCAAATATGCTATCCTTAGCTTGCTTGCAAGGATAGAACAAGTTTATTATGGAGGAGAATATGAGCGAGACTGTGTGGATTGTCCTGATTATTGCTATCACCGTTATTGTGGTGTTGTACTTATTCCGCCGCCGGTTGAGCGAATTTTTCTTTAAAGCCAGCCAAGAGGGATTGGAAGCGAGTTTGAAGACCCATGACTCAACTGAAAAAACTTCTTCACGATCCCATGGAGTACAAATTAGCGGCAACCGCCTGGTGGGTGTGGAAAACGAGATCAAGGTTGAGCAAGACGATGTGGGGGTAGATGATAATGTGCTTCTGGGCAAGAAACAGAAAATTAGTGTCGAAGCGAAAAAGAAAAACAAGTAGGGGTTTATGACTATACCACTTGCCAATTACCAAGAACAGATTGAAGCATTTTTAGCCCTCCTGCGGCCAGATTGCGAACGCCGCATTTTGCTCTTCCAGGGAGAGGGCGGAACGGGAAAGACCACCCTTTTCCGCGCCTGTCAGGAGAAAATTCCTCAAGACGTTTACCATGTTCCCATTCAATTGCGCCAAAGCGGCGTGGGGATGGCAGAAATTTTTTCGCGCAGTGTCTCTCTAACAGGATGGGATCGCTGGCCTAATTTCACGGAACGAGTTTTGGGAATGACGCCCAATATTGAAATTGAAGACAATCAACTACGGGGGCTTAATAACCGTATAAATGTTGCCCTACACGTAGAATCGCCCGCAGACCGAAAACAACGCCGCGTAGATTTAACAGAGGCTTGGTTCACTGACACATATGCCTTACCTCAACCTTTATTGATGATGATGGATGTTTATGAGCAGGCTCCCATTGAAGTTGCTGACTGGATTGATGGCCCCTTTTTGGCCCGCGCCGCATATTGTGAACGCCTGCGCGTGGTTGTGGCAGGGCGCAAGGTGCCAGACGAAAATACTATCGAATGGGGGCACTGCTGCACCCGGCAAAATTTATACGGCGTGCGCGAGGCCAGGTATTGGCTGCCGGTTGTAACCGCTTTGGGGAAAGTTGTTCCTGCAAAAAACCCCCTAGATTTTATGGCTGGTGCCTGTAACATTTGCCAGGGACGTCCCGACGAGATCATGAAATGGATTATGGAATTCCCGTCCCGTGAGCCAGAGGCGGTATTATGAGCGCAGACCGCTATACCCAACTGCTGGCCGACCTCCAAGCCGCTCAAAGCGAAGAAGAACGCTTTTGGGTGGGCCAGAATTTCAGCCTGAGTAATATGTCTGAAGCCCTCCAAGAAATGGTCTGGGCGGCAGCTATCCCTCATTGGTTTGACGAGAATTTCTTGGCGGCTCTGGTTGGCAAAGAAGATATTAGCGCAGACAATTTTCAAACCCTGTTGGCACTTTCTTATGTAGAGGAATTTCCCGGGCGAGGGTGGAACGTGCATGAACGCACCCGCGATATGCTCCTAAAACGCCTGTGGGAGACTGATCGTGAACGTTACCGGGAACTCAGCCGCCGCGCCGCAAATTATTGTGAAAAACAAGACCAGGGCGATACTCTTTGGAGAATTGAGGGTGTATACCATACTCTAATTTCTGAACCGGAAAAGGGAACACAATTACTGAATAGTGTTGGAGTAGAATGGCATAATAAATTCTTATATGAAAAAACAGAAGCATTGGCACGCTATGCCCAAGAACACGCTGACGGGAAGCGTTTATCTAAACGTGGTGATGCCGAAAGCCTCGAGTTATTAGGTGACATGTATTATAGATTGTCAGAGTACGGGGAAGCGAGAGAGAAGTACGAAGAAGCGCGTCCCATCTACGCCGGGATTGGCGACCGCCTGGGGGAAGCCAACTGCATCAAGGCTCTGGGCGACGTGCACATTCGGATGGCAGAGTACGGGGAAGCGAGAGAGAAGTACGAAGAAGCGCGTCCCATCTACGCCGGGATTGGCGACCGCCTGGGGGAAGCCAACTGCATCCAGTCTCTGGGCGACGTGCACATTCGGATGGCAGAGTACGGGAAAGCGAGAGAGAAGTACGAAGAAGCGCGTCCCATCTACGCCGGGATTGGCGCCCGCCTGGGGGAAGCCAACTGCATCCAGGCTCTGGGCGACGTGCAC
>DAOUWT010000198.1 GCA_030666985.1 Chloroflexota bacterium | reverse complement strand
GAAACGTGAAGACGTGAAGACGTGAAGACGTGAAACGTGACTTCACACAACACGGAACACGCTACACGCTACACGCTACACGCACCACGCATCACTCCTCACGTTTCACTCTCACGGCCTTGTAGCGGGATTAAATAATTTCTCATGTTCTTGAATTGCATACCGGTCTGTCATGCCGGCAATGTAATCGCAAATGGAGCGTTCTAAACCTCTTTCGTCAACCCACGCTTGAATGTGCTTCGGCAACATGCCCGGCTCATCTTGGTAAGCGCGGAATAAATCACTGATAATCCTTTCGGCTTTCATTTGCATACGGATCACACGGTGGTGCTTATACAGATTCGCGTACAAAAAATCTTTCAATTGGCGGTTGTGATGGTGCATGTCTTCACTTAAGCCAATTACGTTGTGGGAGAGTTTTTGGAGTTCTTCTACGGATTGCACACCGCTTTCGCGAAGATTCTGGTTTGTGGTTCGAAGCAGGTCATGCACCTCGAGGCCAATCATGCGTCGAATCAGGCGATGGCGGGTAAGTTCGTCCAAGATGCCGCCCTCCCAACCTACGCTCTTGACCAAGATTTGCCACAAGGTGATGCCTTCCAGCATGGGAGCAGTGATCATCCCCGACCTAAGCCCGTCATCCAAATCATGAGCGGAGTAGGCCAATTCGTCGGCTGCGTTAGCAATTTGAGCTTCTAAGTGACCTCTTAGTTCAGTGTCGTAATCGGATGCGTCTGAAACATCATACTCGGTTTCGTGCTTGACAATGCCTTCCCGTGTTTCCCAGGTGAGATTCAACCCCGGAAAGTCCGGATAGCGGTTTTCAAGCTCGGTGACAATCCGCAAGGAGTGTTTATTATGATCGAATCCCCCGTGCTCTTTCATCAACCGGTTCAGGGTATATTCCCCAGAATGTCCAAAGGGAGCATGACCTAAGTCGTGGGCCAGACAAATTGCTTCTATGAGATCCTCGTTTGCGCCCAAGGCGCGGGCCACCGAGCGCCCAAGTTGAGCGACCTCCAGCGTGTGCGTTAGGCGCGTCCGGTAATAATCCCCTTCCGAGTTGATGAAAACCTGTGTCTTATATTCCAACCTGCGGAAGGCTGTAGTATGGAGAATCCGGTCCCTATCGCGTTGGAATACGGTTCGGTACTGGGGTTCTTCTTCAGGGTATTGGCGGCCTTTTGAGTCTTGGCTGCGGATTCCATAAGGAGCCAGACAAGCCTTTTCTTGTTCTTCGAGTTTTTGGCGTGTAAATAGCATAGTAGTCGTTAGTCGGATAGTTGATCCCGAAGGTGCGTTGCACTTCATGTTTTTAGAAGTGCATTGCACCTGGCAAGTAGGATAAGTTTAATTCAGAGAGAAGTTAATGTCAACTAATAAATTATAACCCAATTCGCGTTCCCAGGCATTCTCCCTGCAAAGCACGCCGCACATTTTGGGCCGCCGCCCCCGAAAAAATGAAGACCTCCAACCCCTCAACTTCCCCGGCGAGGGCCAGCATCTCCTTGACTTTGCTCGCCATTCCCCCCGTCACATCGGTTGCCGCCGAACCTTCTAAACCCCGCCTTATTCTTGGGAGATCGTCGGGCGTGATTTTGGGAAGAAGCCTCTCGCAAGCGGGATAGTCAGCCCACACGCCTTCGTCCAGGCCGGCCAGGAGGATGCGCCTGGGGCGCAGTTGCCGGGCCAGGTAAGCGAATACATTTTCGGTGGATAGAATAGTCCCCCCCAGTTCTTCATCGAACACCACGTCTCCATACACAACGGGGAGAAGTCCCCTTTCGAGCGCGGTGCGCAGGGGGAGCGTGTCCCACGTGGCAACCTGGCCCTGGTGGGCGGTGACCGCTCCCGAGGGGGGGAAGGTGATGGCCGGGACCCCAGCCGCGTGCAGGGCCTCGACCACGATGTGGTTCAGGGCCGAGGCATCCCGCCACACCTCTGCAAAGCCGCGCCACTCGCTGGGGGAGCGCACCCCGGACCGGGTCCCGTACCTCTCCGCCGAAACGTGCCCAAAGGAGCCCGATCCATGCCCCAGCACCAGGCGCAGGGCCGGGTTATCCGCCCGCGCGGCGGCTATCTCCTCCCCCAGGCGGGTAATCACATCCCCCCGGGCCGTGCGCGGCTGATGCTTGTCGGTGATCAACGATCCGCCCAGTTTTAGGAATTGGAGATTTTTAGTTCCGTGCCTCATGCTTGCTCCCAATATAATCACCTCAAGTAATGTCGAAGTATATCCCATTGTAATCAACATTGACGTGGTGGTCAAATCTCTTTAAAGTAGAATCCCCCTTAAAAATGAAAAAAGCGGCCTCTTTGTAGAGACCGCTTTGGGGAACTTGTCTTTGGGGCGACTTTATATTTGGCGCAGGACGAGGACTACTTTACCCTGAACTTCTATAGGCGTTGATTTTTCGATGAAGATGGGATCCATGGTGGGGTTAGCCGGCTGGAGACGGACGCGGTCGCCTTCCCTGTGGAAGTATTTTAGCGTGGTTTCATCCTGATTTATGCGAACCGCCACCATTTCTCCATTGTTGGCTTCCCGAGCCGGTTTCATGATGACGATATCGCCATCGTTGACCATGGCATCAATCATGGAGTCCCCTTTTACTTCAAGGGCAAAAAGGGTTTCTTTGCCTACATTTCGGGGGAGAAGGCTTTCGGCGATGTCAACATCAGATTCATAGTGCCGGATATCCCCAGCGGGAACAGGAACCGGTTCGCTGGCCACAATTTGTCCCACTATTGGAATAGTGAGTGTTCTCACCATCTCGTTGACAATTTCTTGAGCTGTCCCCAGAAGGTGTTGGAATTTCTTTTGAGCTTTCTCAGTGATATTCAGGCTGCGAGAGATATTTTCCTCCCGTTTAATGTAACCTTCCTCTTCCAATTGTTTGAGATAATAATTCACCATGGAGGTTGAGGTAATTTCAGTTTCTTTGCAAATATCTCGATAGGAAGGGGAGTAGCCATATTTGTCGCTGTGTTGCTGAATGACTTTCAGTACTTGTTTCTGGCGGTTAGATATTTTTTTAACCATAACTTTGACCTCCATTTAGACACTAAGCGGGACAGAATAGAATATATGTGCTATATTGTAGCCGAACATTCGTTCTGTGTCAAGGAGAATTTGTGTTTTTTCAGAGCAAGATATTGACTCAAGTCTTTTTAGGCATTAAAATAGGCTTCATCAGATGAAGTGATGAAAGATACTTTTTCAAGGGAATTTAATTTTGTCAATTTTCAAGCCTGTAGAATCCAAAAGTCTAGCCGAATCAGTAGCCGAGCAGCTTATGACTATGATCGCCAAAGGGGAGCTTAAGCAAGGTGACCGGTTGCCCACTGAGCCTGAGTTAATGGAGCAATTTAACGTGGGACGCTCAACCCTGCGCGAGGCTGTTAAGTCATTGGTGGTGGCTGGCTTGCTCGAAACGCGCCGCAGCTCCGGAACCTTTGTTTGTGATTCCTATACCGACTATTTAGGGCAGAGCTTGAATTGGGGGATGGTTTTTGGTGACCAAGAAGTGCGCCATGTCCTCGAGATCCGGTACGCCCTAGAGGGGCAAGCCGCCGCGCTCGCCGCTGAACGTGCAACCGATGCCCAAAAAGAGACCTTGGCTCAACTTGTGGATGCTATTAGCAATGTGACCCTGGGGCTAGAAAAGGCCATTGAGCATGATGTAGCCTTCCATGTTGCTGTTGCCGAGTCTTCTCACAATCCCCTACTGCTTAGCCTGATTTCAAATATTCGCCAAATCCTTTATAGCTATATCAAATCTGGCTACACTCGCCGTGGATATGCTAACCAGGTTGATGCTAGCGAAATGGCAAATTTGCACCGTCCTATTGTGGAAGCCATTCAAGCTGGGCAACCTGAGAATGCTAAAATAGCTATGCAAAATCATTTTAAGAACACGACTGGCTGGCGGCTGACCCATGTTCCAGTTGATGAAGATTAAGGGAAAGCATATTAGATGAAGAATGATAATAACCGTGGAGGGAACCTTGAACACTATAAGCACTGCTGGAAATGAGGGCGCACGCACTCGCTCAGATTGTTTTGTGACCCTGGAGATAACTACAAGCGGCGGCATCGAGATAGATGTCGCGAGTAAAGTCGGCGCATTATACGGTGACTCTATTATCGAGTTAACCAAAGATATGTTGGCCCACTTCGAGATAGAGAACGCCAACATCAAAATTGAAGACCGGGGCGCATTGCCCTTTGTGTTGGCAGCCAGAATAGAGGCCGCTATCAAGCAATCTATTGAAACCGACCAAGAATATTGGTTGGACCTTATTGAGGAAAATAAATACCACACTAAAAAGGATCGTTATCGCCGTTCCCGGCTATATTTACCGGGCAACACCCCCAAACTGATGCTCAACGCTGGTATTCACCGTCCAGACGGCATCATCCTTGACTTGGAAGATTCGGTGGCCCCATCCAAAAAAGAGGAAGCCCGTTTGGTCGTCAGGAATGCTCTTCGCCAAGTTGACTTTTACGGCGCGGAACGGATGGTGCGTATCAATCAAGGTTCGATGGGCCTGGAGGATTTGGCCTATCTGGTGCCGCACAATGTGAACCTGATCCTGATTCCCAAATGCGAAACGGCTGACGAGGTTAAGCAAATTGACGCGAAGATTGCTGAAATTGCGAACGAGCATAATATAGACGCTCCCGTTTACCTGATGCCAATCATCGAGAGCGCGTTGGGCGCAGTGAACGCTTACCAGATTGCATCCGCCTCTGAGAATGTAGTAGCTTTGGCAATTGGCTTGGAGGATTATACGGCAGATTTGGGCGCCCCCCGCACAAAAGAGGGACGAGAGACGTTTTTCGCCCGCTCACAAGTGGTCAACGCGGCCCGGGCCGCCGGGGTGCAGCCGATCGACTCGGTTTTTTCCGATGTCTCCGATATGGACGCGCTCCGCGAGGTTGTGGAAGAGTCCAAATCTTTAGGCTTTGACGGGATGGGTTGCATTCATCCCCGCCAGATAAAAGTTATTCATGAGGCCTTTGCTCCCAACAAAATGGAGATTGAAAAGGCCAAGAAAATAGTCCTCGCCTTTGATGAAGCCACCGCCAACGGATTAGGCGTAGTTTCCCTCGGTTCGAAGATGATAGACCCGCCCGTGGTCAAACGCGCCCAGCGCACCGTTCATTTGGCTATCAATTTGGGAAAATTATCTGAGAATTGGAAAGAAGAAGCCTAAGAAATTAAACCCCGTGGATTTTTTGGGGGGACGGGGGGGGG
>DAOUWT010000264.1 GCA_030666985.1 Chloroflexota bacterium | reverse complement strand
TGCCACGCTTGGGGGTTGGTCTCACGCCCACCCCCCCGTCCCCCCAAAAAATCCACGGGGACTGAATAATCACGAGGAGAAAGAAGAATGAAAATAGCAGGTGAATATACATTTGATGGAAGCAGGGAAGACGTTTGGGAGGTTATACGAGACCAGGATGTATTAGCCACGGCTTTACCTGGCACACAAAGTTTGGAATTAGTGGGAGAAAATGAATACGAAGGAAAAATGGAAGTTCGTATTGGCCCCATATCTGGCACCTTTGGCGGAAATCTTACTGTCTCTAATGAAGTGCCACCTGAAAGTTATACGCTCACAGTGGAAGGCAAAGGCAAAGTTGGCTTTTTGAAAGGCTCAGGAGATGTTAAGCTTAATGACCAAGGAGATGGCACTACTCTGATGATATACGGCGGTGAAGTACAAATTGGCGGCAGAGTTGCCAGTGTTGGGCAACGCCTTTTTGATACAGTGAGCAAAAGCATGATCAAGCAAGGATTGGACAAATTGAACGAAGCTTTGCTAACTCGCGTGTACCCCTGATTGGTTACGTAGTCAACACCCGAATTATTTCCCTGTTTTCATATTTCAGAAATCTTTGGGTTTTGCGATACCTTTTTATTGAATTGGGGTTGTATGAGTTGGAGTAGAGTTGTTCTAATGCAAAAAAGGAGGTGATGACTGAAAAAAGGTTCTTTTTGCAGCTTTCGACCAAGGGCTGCGAGGATAAAATTGCTTGGTTCAAGTTGTTCGTATTATCATATAGGAGATGAAACATGACTATGAAAGAGAGAAAAATACTGGGCTATTTGCCCAATGAAACCCCTCCCCTCGGGAAGATGCTACTGTTGGGTTTCCAGCATGTATTAACCATGTTCCCGGCGACAGTCTTTTGTGCGCTGTTTACCGGATTTCATGTGTCTACGGTTCTGTTTGTGGCTGGTATGGCCACCATCGTAGCCTTGTTACTTTCTAAGTGGGGTATTGGTAAATTTATCCCCTTGTTCTACGGCTCCAGCTTCAGCTACTTGACAGCCTACCTGGCTATCACTAACGCTGAATGGGGCGTCCCAGCCAGTGATGAGCTGATTAGCACCATGCAGGCCGGCATCTTGGTTACAGGTGTGATCAATATCATAATCGGTTTAATTATCAAGGCTGTTGGTAAAGAAGCCATCGACAAAGTACTTCCGCCAGTCATTACTGGTTCAGTCGCTGCGATCATTGGTTTCGGGTTGGGATTTGCTGCCCTGGGTATGGCTGAAGCAAATTGGGTTGTTGCCATCATTACCCTGGTAGTCACCATCATGTTCTCTGTTTACCTGCGTGGCAAGGGATTCATCGGCATGCTCCCAATTCTCTTGGGTGCTATTGTCGGTTACTTGATATCAATTCCTTTTGGCGAAGTCAGCCTAGCAAGCGTGGGCGCAGCCAGCTGGTTTGTGGTTCCGCATATCACATTCCCATCCTTCTCCAGCGCGATGGTTGTCACCGCTATCTTCAGTATCAGCATCATGGCTATTGCGACTATTCCAGAATCAACTGCACACCTGTACCAGATCAGCTTATACGTTGATCGCTACGCCGAAGCAATTGGTGAGGAGCCTTACGAACTTGATAAACATATTGGCTTCAATCTGATCCTGGATGGAATTGGCGACTTTGTTAATGGCTTGTTTGGTTCTACAGCAGGCACTAACTATGGTGAGAATAACTCGCTGATGGCTATTACCCTCAACTACTCTGGCCCCGTACTCATTGCAGCGGGCGCGATTTCTATGCTGCTTGGCTTCATCGGCAAGCTGGAAGCTTTGGTTGGGACAGTACCACTGGCTGTAAGCGGCGGGCTGGCAATTTACCTGTTTGGTGTAATTGGGATGCAGGGTATTGCCTTGATGGTCGAAAACAAAGTAAGCCTGTTCAATCCCCGCAACTTGGCTGTTGGCGCGATCATTATGGTCGTCGGCATCGGCGGCAATATTGGTTATCCGGGTGGTTTCCTGCCTATCCCGATTTTCCAGGGTGTTTTCCCCAGCGGCTTGCCAGCCATTGCAACTGCCGCGGTTCTCGGCATTCTTGTGAATGCGGTCTTCTTGATCTTCGAGCCGCCTAAAGCAGCAGAAATATAAACTAAACCTGTTCATTCTAAGGGCATCCGTTTGATAGGATGCCCTTTTTTATTGGGGAAATAGTGATTTTTGTAAGTTGACGTGTCTGACAATTGAAGAATAAAATAGCTCTAATATTCCATAATCATCTATTCCTTTTCTAGGACCTACCCCAGCATTTCTTGTAAGTGAAATAAAGTGACACATTGAGCTTATGACCCAGGGAGGCAATCTTGACAGAAGAACATCAATCTCTAATTTTTGAACTAAAAGAAACACGCCAAAAGATTAGCAAAGGCGGCGGGCAAAAATGCATTGACTCCCAGCACTCCAAGGGCAAGCAAACCGCGCGTGAACGCATTCATCAGCTCTTAGATGAAGGCAGTTTCCTCGAAATTGACGCCTATTGGACGCATCGCCATAGTGATTTTGGCATGGATAAAAAACGCATCCCCGGCGATAGCGTGGTGGTGGGTTACGGTAAAATCGAGGGCCGCATGGTTTGTGTTTATGCCCAAGACTTTACCGTGCTAGGCGGTTCCTTTTCTGAAGTACAAGGGCAAAAAGTCGCTAAAATCTTAGACTTGGCAATGGACTCCGGCGTCCCCGTGATTGGCTTGATGGATTCGGTAGGGGCCCGCATCCAGGAAGGCGTTTACGGCTTAGCAGCATTTTCCGAGTTGTTCTGGCGCAACACCCAGGCCAGCGGCGTCATCCCCCAGATCAGCGTCATGCTCGGGCCTTGCGCGGGAGGATCAGTCTACTCTCCCGGCCTGACAGACTTTGTGATCATGACCCAAGACACCAGCCACATGTTCATCACCGGCCCGAAGGTGATTGAAACCGTCACCCGCGAGAAGGTGGACTTAGAATCGCTGGGGGGCGCAAACGTTCACAGCTCCGTCAGCGGGGTGGCACATTTTTCCGCCCAGGACGAAGCCGAAGCCTTGGCAATCACCCGCAAATTAGTCACCTACCTGCCCAGCAATAACGCTGAGGCTCCTCCCCCCACCCCACCCCAAGACAATCCCCACAGGCAAGACCAAAGCCTCAACATCATCGTCCCCACCGACCCCGGTGAAGCTTACGACATCCGAGACGTCATCGAAAAAGTTTTCGACCTGGGAACTTTCCTCCCCGTACACGAGAATTTCGCTCCCAACGCCGTGGTCGGTTTCGCCCGCCTGCATGGTCAAGCCGTGGGCATAATCGCTAACCAGCCTTTTGTAATGGCCGGGGTTCTCGATATTGACGCCTCCGACAAAATTGCCCGCTTCATCCGCTTCTGCGATGCTTTCAATTTCCCCATCTTCACCTTTGTCGACACGCCCGGATTCATACCCGGCGTCAGGCAGGAGCACGGCGGCATCATCCGCCACGGGGCTAAAATAGTCTACGCCTACTCAGAGGCCACGGTTCCCAAAATAGCAGTCATAACCCGCAAAGCCTATGGCGGAGCCTATATTGTCATGAGCAGCAAATACATCCGCACCGATATGGTTTTCGCCTGGCCGACCGTCGAGGTTGCCGTGATGGGAGTTGATGGAGCCGTGAACATCCTCTACTCCAAGCAACTCGAAGAAGAAGAACACCCCGAGGAAGCCCGCCGGGAGATTGTGGGGCAGTTCAAAGACAGATTCTCCAAACCATACACTGCTGCTGCTAGCGGTCACATCGATGAAATCTTGATACCTTCTGAAACACGACCGCGTTTGATTGCCGCCTTAGAATTGCTCAAAGACAAAAAAGTCATACCTAGGCCTAAAAAACATGGCAATATGCCGTTATAACAAACATCCAATGCTCTGAGGGGAACGGCAGTTCCCCGGACTTCACCCGCAGGAGCTGCCGATCCTGCTCGAGCGTGAAAATAGGAGGCAAGACTTCTGAAGTCTTAACTACTTACAACGCTCTGAGGGGAACGGCAGTTCCCCGGACTCC
>DAOUWT010000316.1 GCA_030666985.1 Chloroflexota bacterium | reverse complement strand
GTCGCAGAAAGTCGTGGCGTCGTCGCAGAAAGTCGTGGCGTCGTCGCAGAAAGTCGTGGCGTCGTCGCAGTAGGTTGTGGCTGTGACGTTTGCATAGGGGCGGGCGTCGGGGACCGCACAGCCTGCGTCTCTGCAACATAAGTCATGGCAATTTGAATGCTCTCGTCTGTAACTCCTTGACGGCAAGAAATCTGGAATCCTGCAATTATCCCGAAAATAAACACGATAAACGTTTTCTTCATCACCATAGTTTTCTCCTTCAGCAAAACATGAAACTCATCTCCCAACCTCAAGTATAGCATAATTTACTTGAAGATAGCAACTCGTTCAACTCATTAGTCACCACCTACCATCAACCCTCTTTTATGGTATACTTTCGACAGTCCAAGTAAGATTAATTCAGCAATGCCATTTAACCTAATTGCCTAAGGAGGCATAAAATGCAATCTCGAACGCTCAAACCCCTTTTATGGGGAATACTTATCATCCTGGTAATAAGTCTGGCCTGTAATTCTCCATTCTCGCCAGAAGAAACCCCAGAAGCACCAGCCCTAAAAGAACCAGCTAAAGAACCAGCTAAAGAACCCGTTGAGGTTCCCGAAGAACCTTCCGGGCCTGTCCCGATTGATAATCTCCAAGATGCCCAAGGAGCTGTCATTCAAATTGAAGCAGTAGGCTCATTTGTAGACCCTGAATATGGGGAATACGAAGGTGCTGGCAGAGGCACAGGCTTCATTATCGACCCCTCCGGGATAGCTGTGACTAACAACCACGTCGTCACCGGAGCAGCCATGCTTAAAGTATGGATTGGTGGAGACACTTCCCAAACATACAATGCCAAGATTCTCGGCGTCTCTGAATGCTCTGATCTGGCAGTGATCGATATCGATGGCGAAGGCTTCCCTTATCTGGAATGGTATTCAGATTCTGTCAACGTGGGACTTGAAGTCTACACTGCCGGATTCCCATTAGGAGAGTCAGAATACACTCTTACAAAAGGCATCGTCTCGAAGGCAAGCACCAGCGGCGAAACAGACTGGGCCTCAGTGGACTCTGTCCTCATGCACGACGCTACCATCAATCCTGGGAACTCCGGAGGCCCCCTGATTACTGAAGATGGCAAGGTCGTTGGTGTCAACTATAGCTTCCGTGCCGAAGCTGACCAATACTTCGCCATCAAATATGATATTGCCGCTCCCATTATTAACAGACTCAGAAATGGAAATGATGTTGATTCTATCGGCGTCAACGGCGTGGCCGTCATGTCCAATGATGGAACCATCTCAGGAATTTGGGTCTCGTCTGTCGAAGCAGGTTCTCCTGCTGATAAAGCTGGTATCTTAGGCGGAGATATTATCCTAAGCCTTGAAGACCTCTCCCTTGCCACTGACGGAACGATGGCAGATTATTGTGACATCATCCGCACCCACACCCCGACAGATACACTGGCTCTAGAAGTACTACGCTATGACACCTACACATTCATGTCAGGCCAACTCAACGGAACGCCTTTAACACTAGATACCCAAGCCCCTGCACCTTCAGATGGAACATCAGGTGAAACAACCTCAGCCGGTTCGCATTGCGGTCAAACCGATGCAAACGCATACTATGAAGGTTTTCAAGTTGGGAGCGTTGTCATTTTAGGCCGCCACCAAGCCGTAGACGGTGATCCTAATTGGGCAGATGATATGGATTACTATGTGGGAGACGTTGCCACAATAACAGAACTTGCTGGAGTTGATGATACAGGATGCCCAGGAGTACGTGTAGATATTGATGGCGGAGAATTCTTCTGGCGCGTCCGCGCCCTACAATTTTCAGGCGCATCTGATGTGCCTACAGTCTCCGGTGATTATATGAGCATCACCGATGATACAGGCGCACTCTACGTAGAAGTCCCCTCCCATTGGACAGACATAACTGGCCAAATCTGGGAAGCCGACTGGGGCACCCTCCACTTTAGAGCCGCAAACGTAATAGCCTCTTACGACCTAGACGGCTTCAACTCCTATTATGATGTAGCCGGTATTGATTTTGCCGCCTCTGAAGACTGGGGCAATATAGGTGGTTATATCCAATTACTAGATGATGCCAAATACACCTGGTACGAAGATAATTGTGAATGGGAAAGCCGCGAATCTTATGACGATGGATACTACGAAGGCGCTTATGACCTATATTCATGCACGGCAAATGCCACAACCGCCGTCATTGGCGCACGTCCTATCAATGATCCCTTGGCCTACCTGATCCTCGTTCAAATGCAACTTGTCACAGACGCAGATGTAGACGCCTTTGGCCGCGTCATAGATACCTTTGATGTGGTAGGCAATCTTCCCTAAGCAACTACAAACTTTAGTTACCAAAAAGGGCAGCCATCAGCCATCACTCGGTTGCCCTTTTTTGAATTAAAGTAACTACTCATGTGTCATTTCGAACGGAGTGAGAAATCTTTCTACCGCAAGTGAATGATAGATTGAAAGCAAGATTTCTCCTCGTTTTTCGGCGACAAACGCCGAAACCTCGTCGAAATGACAATGGGTGAGTAGTTACGAATTAAATAAATGGGGATAGCGAAGATTTGTAACCGAGCACAGCCAGAGTTATAGGGATTCTCATAGACTTCCTTAGTTCTTCTTCCGCAAGAAAAAAGACACCGCCCCCAGCGTTGCCGCGCTCACACACACCCCCGCGTAAAACCAAGCCGGGTGATAAGCCAGCACCACCTCGTGTTCTCCAGCGGGGACGGGAATAGCCTGGAACAAATAATCTCCCCTCTCCACCGCGACAGGCTGACCATCCACCCAGGCCCGCCAACCGGGATACCACACCTCAGACCACAACACCCAGCCCGGCTGATTGGCTTCCACGTGGAGGACTACCCGGTTGGGGGAGGGCCTGGCCCCGTGGCGTGCCGACCCCTCCCCGGCGGAACACGCCAAGGGGCCAGGTGGACGCTGACCCTCGAGCGTGATCCAAGCGGCAAGGTCAACCTCCCCCTCCGCAATCGCGTCCAAAGCGCCCTCACCATCCCCCACGTAGTGAGCGCACCCCACCCACCGGACCCCCCTGTTATCCCCCCAGGGAGTGAGCAACACGCCCAAATCCCCCGCTGAGGATGTGCCTTCAATAGTGGTCACACCCATCAGGTTCAGCATCTCCGCCCAGGGAGCGGCTTCCACCTCCCCCAGCGTCTCCATCCAGCGCTGGTAGCGGCCCGGCACAAAGGGGTCGAAATTATTCACCATGGGCACGTTATCCAGCATATTTAGGTTTGGCAGATGGACGGC
>DAOUWT010000327.1 GCA_030666985.1 Chloroflexota bacterium | reverse complement strand
CCCGGCTTTTGTTGGCGAAGTCCAGCAGGCCGCTGCCGTTGTGGATTCACCTTCCCACGTGGATTCCCCTTCCCCCATGGAGGATTCCCCTCCCCTGGCGGTTTCCCCCTCCCCCGCGGCGGATTCCCCTCCCCCGGCGGCTTCCCCCCCCCCCACGGCTTCCCCCCCCCCCGCCATTCTCACCAGTGACAAGGTCTATCCCAAAAATGAGTTTGATTTCCAAACTTTGCCAGGGCTGCGGAGCTACCCCGCCGACTTGGTGCTCCTCCAACATTCTTCGGGCACAACGGGGCTAAAAAAAGGGGTCGCGCTCACGCACCGAGCGGTCTTCAATCAATTAGAAAATTACGCAGGCGCACTCAGGCTGGGCGGCGATGACGTGGTGGTGAGTTGGCTGCCGCTATACCACGACATGGGGCTGATTGCCGGATTTCTGTTGCCCGTTTTGAGCGGCATCCAATTGGTTCTCATATCCCCATTCGATTGGATAAAGGCGCCCCAGAAATTATTCGAGGCTGTTACTCGATACCGCGGAACCCTGACCTGGCTTCCCAATTTTGCCTACAATTTTTGCGCCAAAAAAATTCGCCCCCGGCATCTGGAAGACGTAGACCTCTCTTCGTTACGCGCTGTCACCAACTGCTCTGAGACTGTTCACTGGAAAAGCCACCAGATGTTCTTGGAGCGTTTTGAACCTTATGGACTAGAGCCTGCCGCTTTGGCTGCCAGTTACGCCATGGCCGAGAACGTTTTCGCTGTCACCCAGGGGGGCGGGGGGATGCGACCCATGAGCGTGGACGAGGTTGACGCCCGCGACTTTCAATCCCGGCGCATAGCTCGCCCCGCAACGGGCGGAAAGACTATCAAATGGGTATCCTCCGGCACACCTCTGGACAACGTGGAAGTCCGCATCCTGGACGAGAATCTCCAAGAAGTGCCGGAGCGCGGCGTGGGGGAAATTGTTTTGCGCAGCGACTGCATGTTAACGGAGTACTTCAACCGCCCCAACACTACCCAACAAGCTTTTCTGGATGGCTGGTACCGCACCGGCGACATGGGCTACATGGCTGGTGGTGAAGTTTATGTCACTGGGCGCAAGAAGGAACTCATCATCGTGGGCGGGAAGAATATTTACCCCCAAGACCTGGAAAGGCTGGCCAACGATGTGCCGGGAGTGTACCCGGGCCGGGTGGTGGCCTTTGGCGTCTACAACGAAAATATCGGCACCGAGGAAATTGTGCTCATCGCCGAGAGCGAAGCCACCGATCCCGCTCAAAAACAGGAAATAGCCACCCAAATTCGTCAAAAAATCAACCAGGGCACTGATACGGTGGTCAGATACGTGCGGGTCGTGGAACTCAAGTGGCTCATCAAAACCAGTAGCGGGAAGATTGCTAGGGGAGCCAACAAGAAGAAGTATATTGAGATGAGGTGATGAGGGCGAGGGAGTAGGGGAGACAAAAGAACCAGAGGAGACAGAGGCGGCAGAGGAGACAAAAGAGCCAAAGAAATCAGTTTCGCAACGTACCAGTTTCCCAATATACCAATCCCCCAATATACCAAACTACCTCCCCTTATGCTTCCTCTTAATATCCTTAATCTCATCCTCAGATAAATCTGGCACATCCTCGGTCTTTGTAATACCCAGTGCCTTCCGTTGAGCTTCTCGCCAGCGGTTGAGGCGTTCTTTGATCTCTTCCTCGTACCCTTGCCCGGAGGGGGTGTAGAAGTACGTCCCCAGCAGGTCTTGGGGCAGATATTGCTGCGGTAAAAAGTGGTCGGGGTGAGAGTGGGGGTATTTGTAGCCCTTCCCGTGTCCTAGGGCTTTGGCGTCCCGGTTGGCGTCTTTGAGGTGGCGGGGGACATTGGTGCGGCTGGCTTTTTCGATCAGGTCGAAGGCTTTGAAATATGCTCCCGTCGAGTTGGACTTGGGCGCGGTTGCCAGGTAGAGAGTCGCCTCCACGATGGGATACACCCCCTCTGGCAATCCCACGAAGTCGAAGGCTTGGGCTGCCGCGTTGGCGACTACCAACCCCATCGGGTCGGCCAGCCCTATATCCTCCCCCGCCGAAATTAGCAGACGCCGTAGGATGAAACGAGGGTCTTCTCCCGCGTAGAGCATTTTTGCCAGCCAGTACAGGGCCGCGTCCGGGTCAGAGCCGCGGATGGCTTTGATGAAGGCTGAAATGGTGTCGTAGTGGGCGTCGCCGTCTTTGTCGTATAGCACGGCTCGGCGTTGGATTGAGTCTTGGGCTATTTCCAGGGTGATGTGGATGCCGCCATCCTCGCCAGCGGGGGTGCTTTCCACGGCTAGCTCGAGGGCGTTGAGGGCGTTGCGGGCGTCTCCCCCCGCCACACGGATGAGGTGGGCCTCCGCGTCTGCGTCCAGGTTGACCGTCCGATCCCCGTAGCCGCGTTCCTCATCCGCCAAGGCTCGGTGCAAGAGGGTGCTAATGGCGCTATCCCCCAGCGATTTGAGATGAAAGACCCGCGAGCGCGAGACCAGGGCGCCGATGACCTCGAAATATGGGTTCTCGGTGGTAGCCCCGATGAGGGTGATGGTTCCGTTCTCGACGTAGGGCAATAGCCCATCTTGTTGAGCCTTGTTCCAGCGGTGAACTTCATCTACAAAGAGGATGGTGCGGATTTGGTACATTTTGCGCCGGTTGCGGGCCTCTTTTAGCACTTGGCGCAGGTCAGCTTTCCCCGACATCACAGCCGAGAGGATGGTGAAATGCGACTCGGTGTGGTGGGCGATGACTTTGGCGAGGGTGGTCTTCCCCGTCCCCGGCGGCCCCCACAGGATGATGGAGGAGAACAGACGGTCGGCGCGGATGGCGCGGGATAGGAGACGCCCCTCCCCGACGATGTGCTCTTGCCCGACGAACTCGCTCAATGAGCGGGGGCGCATCCGGGCTGCGAGGGGGGCTTCTTGGTTCAGGCGTTCTTGGAGGGCGTGGTCGAATAGGTCTATCATGGGGATATTGTAGCATGAGGGGTGGATATTAGGTATTAGATATTGGGGATTGGAGGAGATCAGGGAAGCAGGGGAGCAGGGGAGCAGGGGAGCAGACGCGCCTGGGATTGGCGTGACCGTGTAACGGAGGTGCGGCCGGGGGGCGAGGTGTAGGGAAGCAGGAGGGGGTAAGATGATAGAATGTTG
>DAOUWT010000167.1 GCA_030666985.1 Chloroflexota bacterium | reverse complement strand
CTCCCTACCTCCCCCAAATGCGACGAGAAGATGTCGAATTTGGGGGAGGAGTGGGGGCATCCCCCCAAATTCCGTGTTTTTTGGCATTTGGGGGGACTGAGGGGGGCAGAAATTAACCAACAACTTTTTAGCACTCCCTTTTAGAGTTTTAATGCAACGCTTCCCTAATTATAGGGTATAATTGAAAAAATAACGAGATTGGCTATTTTGAGCAATTTGTGAGGTGCGTAAAATGATACTTTATGTATATATACTTTTAGCCGTGTCAGTTGTGATGTCGCTTGTCTTGGCGCTTTTTGCCTGGCGGCGGCATCCTGCACCGGGGGCATTGGAATTCGCTCTCCTTATGCTGGCCACGGCCGAGTGGTCGCTGACCTTTGCCTTGGAGTTGGGTGGCGTTGATCTTAACCGTATGGTCTTTTGGGCCAGGATGGAGTATTTTGGGGTTGTTAGCTTGTCATCGCTGTGGTTGCTCCTGGCCATTCGCTACACCGGACGGGAAAAGTGGCTGGCGAGTCGTAAGTTGAGGTTGTTATTTATTGTACCGCTTCTAACCCTCCTGGCAATCTGGACTAATGAAGCTCACAACCTGATGTGGAGCAATGTTGTTATAGACTCCAGTGCCCCGTTTCCGATCCTGGATTGGACACGCGGGGTAGGGTTTTGGGCCTTCACGGTATACTCCTACATATTGCTCTTGATCGGGACTGTTCTTCTAGTTGAGGCAGTCTTTCGTTCTAAGGAACTTTATCGAGGACAGGCCGCTGTTCTGCTAATTGGTGCGCTGGTTCCATGGGTGGGGAGCGCACTCTACCTATTGGGTTTTGAAGTGTTCGAGCGCCTTGTTCCAACTCCGGTGCTTTTCACTATCACTGGGCTGACGATAGCTTGGGGGTTATTTCGCTTTCAATTGTTGGATATTGTGCCCGTGGCGCGGGAGGCGGTACTTGAAAGCATGGGGGATGCGGTAATCGTCTTGGACGCGCAGAACCGCATTGTAGACCTCAACCCGGCTGCGCAGCAGATCATTGACAGCCCAACACCAGCGGTGATTGGATCGTTGCTTTCTCAGGTTTTGCCAATTTCGCAGGAATTTGTGGAATGTGCTTGCGACGAATCAGAGGCAAATGAAGAGTTGGTTTTGGAGGACGAGAGTCTAAGAGGACACACCTTTGATCCGCGCATGTCTCCGCTCTACGACCGGCGCGGCAATCTTGCTGGCCGCCTCTTGGTTTTGCGTGACATCACCGACAGGAAAGCGATGGAAGAAGCCTTGCGTCTGGCACACGACCAGGCCATGGAAGCCAGTCGTATGAAGAGCCGACTTCTGGCCAATGTCAGCCACGAGTTGCGTACCCCTTTGGGCGCTGTCCTGGGCTATTGCGAATTTCTTAGGGAAGGTAGTTATGGGACAATTTCCGACCAACAAGCAGAGACTCTAGACAAGGTTATCGAGAGCACCAATTATCTGAGTGAATTAGTTAGTCAATTATTGGATCAGGCTCAAATAGAGGCTGGTCACTTAGCCCTGAACATAGTTCCTTTTTCTCTGCGCGGGATGGTTGACAGGGTTGAGAGCAAATTGAGTATGGGAGCGCGTCCTAAAGGATTGGCTCTAACCTTCACGGTGGATGACGACGTGCCGGGTACTTTGGTAGGCGACGAGCGGAAAGCGGAGCAGATTTTGCTCAACTTGGTAGGCAATGCCCTCAAATTTACCAATGAGGGGGAGGTACGGGTGCGAGCCTATTGTCCTGATGCGAGGCACTGGGCCATGCAGGTTTCCGACACCGGCCCTGGTATCCCCAGTGACATGCAATATCAGATATTCGAACCTTTTGCCCGGGTAGATAACTCTGTTACCCGGGAACATGGGGGCGTGGGCTTGGGGTTGTCTATTGTTGAGCAGCTTACTACAATGATGGGAGGGAGAATCGAGCTAGAAACTAGAGTTGGAGAAGGCAGCACTTTCACAGTTTTCTTACCTTTGATATTAGAGGAGGATGCAATATGACGAAACCTTTCGCTTTGATAGTTGAGGATGACAGGGATATCGCTGAGATTTTCAACTTGGCCTTAGAAGGAGCCGGGTTCGAAACCGAATCCATCCTGGATGGAGAGGCGGCCATGGAGCGTTTGGCCGAGATTGTGCCTGACGTGGTTGTTCTGGACGTTCACCTGCCTGGCGTTTCCGGCAAGGAAATATTGAGATTTATTAGGGCTACTGAACGGTTGGCGGAGACGCGGGTCATGTTGGTCACAGCCGATTCAGCGCGGGGTGAGGAATTGAGAGGGGAGAGCGATTTAGTGCTCCTCAAACCCGTTAGCCCCCTCCAATTGCGGACTTTGGCCTCGCGTTTGGCTTCTTAACAAAAAAACCCCTTGACTTGAGGGGGGCAAGCCAAGGAGCGACGGTTATTATGCCATAAGGTACGTATGTCGTCAAGGGGTTTTTTCAGAAATAATGGAGAATCCTTTCATTCTTCTGTTTCTTCTGGTTCTTTTATATCCTTTGCCTCCTCGTTTATAAGGACAAACAATGTATAAAACATATTTAGTAATTCTCTTTTTAATCTTGATTCTTGGTTTTTCAGCCTTCCTCATTTTAGGCCGTCTTCCATTTAGCATGAGGGGAATCGACTACTATTGCGAGCGCACGGACGGGAGTTTTTGGTCTGAGCCAGTCAACGCGCTCACCAACCTTTCCTTCATTGTCGCTGGGATCGGAGCAATCACATTGTTATACAAAACTGGCCCAAAGCCGTTATATATGTGGCTCTTGGCTGATTTGATGATTCTAATTGGTATTGGCAGTTTCCTGTTTCACACCTTCGCAACGCCATGGGCCCAACTAGCTGACGTTCTGTCGATTTTCGCCTTTCAGTTGATATTCCTGTGGTGTTATCCGCGCTTTGCGATGGAATTTGGGGGCTTGAAAACAGGTGGCCTGTTTGGACTGTACCTTGTTCTCACCGTTCTTAGTTTTTGGATTCCCTTTGACTTGAATGGTTCCGAAGTCTATCTCCCGGCATTATTGATGATGGGTCTCTATGCAGGATTGGCGGCGAAACATTCACCGTCCGGAACGCAATTGCTGATTGTTGCGACAATCCTCTTTGCTGTGGCGCTCACGGCTAGAACCGTGGATATGTGGTGGTGCGCCGCTTGGCCGCTTGGGACGCATTTTCTTTGGCATTTATTGGACGGCGTTGTGCTTTACCTGAGTTGGTTAAGCCTGTACCGCGTGGAGGCAAGGGCTGGCGTCTCGTCAGCCACAGCTTGATAATCAGCCACCGATTGCTTGTCCAACAAGCTTCTCAGTTGGTAACTAACAGACGATTGGCGCAAACGTATTAGGGCTTCTTTGTACAGTTGATGCGCTCGTCGCTTCGAATCCCCTTGCCATTCGCCCATTGACTAATCTCTCTCACCCCGATAAAATGTGAGGCAGTGTTTACGTCACCGCTCTCTATGGTGACGCCCTTTTTTTGTGGAGGGTTTTCGTTTTATTAGTCTCCGGAATAAGCCGGAGCGTTATCAAGAGGAGCGAAGGTAACTCTGCTCAGGGAACATTCTCAGGAACGCGGTTCCTCCAAGGAACCGCGTTCCTGAGAAGAAGTTATTTATGGAAAATTCTCCACTTAGCAGTAGTGAGAGGCGCTCCGAGGAAGGATAAAGAAAGTATGAAGAAGAAATTTGTTTTGAAAGCTGCCCGGCGTGAAGTGATTGGAAAGAAGGTCAAAGCCCTTCGGAGTGAGGGCAAGCTTCCGGCCATAATTTACGGAGGCGAGATCGAACCCACGCCTATTACCGTAGATACCAAAGAAACCCGCCAATTGTTGGCTGAAATTGGCGCTAACACTTTGGTAACAGTTGGAGTTGATGGGGAAGACCATCTGTCATTGGTCAGGGAAGTGCAGCGGACTATTATCAAGCGGAATTTGCTTCACGTTGACTTCCAAGCTGTTTCCTTGACTGAAATGATCACCACAACAGTTCCTGTCGTTACCGAAGGAGAAGCCCCTGCCCTAAGTGACTTCGAGGCCATGTTGGTTACAGGTTTGGAAAACCTTGACATAGAGGCTCAGGCCCAACACTTGCCTGATGTTATTTCAGTAGATATTTCGGGCTTGGAGGAAATCGGTGATAATATTCTTGTGCGGGATATAAAAGTCTCGGACAAAGTGGAGATTTTGAATGACCCCGATGATATTATTATCGTTGTTTCCGCTCTCACGCTTATGGAGCTTGAAGTTGAAGAGGAAGAGGAAGTTGGTCTCTTAGAAGAACTCGAAGACCTCGGAGAAAAGGGTGAAGAGGAGGAAGTTGAAGGGGAGTAATCCTCTTGAGGTCATGTAGATAACTGCAAAAAACATCCCCCGCGTTCTGTGCCTGGGGGATGTTTTCTTTTGTAACCCTTCACTTTTCGTTGGATATTGACGGGGACGCAAGCGGCTGGGGACACGGTGCGCAGCCCACGGGCTAGGGGGAAAACCCCGCCCCGGCGTGCGCCAATCCCCATGGTTTTTCCCCGTTTGGGCGTGCGTGCCACGCTTGGGGGTTGGTCTCACGCCCCCACGTGGCGCACCCTCCCCCCAAAAATCCACGGGAGCTGAATAATCACCTTCCGCCGTTGTGTACCAGGTGAGCTGATATGTTAGATAAAAAAAGGTTTATCCTTGTATGGTTGCTTTTATTCTTGAGCTTGGGAGTTGGCGCGTGTCAGACCGGGAGGGGCGATGGAACGGCTGCCCCGACCCCAGGGGTGATAGATCGAGCCTTCGAGCCTACCCCGCCGGGATGGGCCGAGTACCAACCGCTCCTCCGGCAGTGGGCTGTGGCGGCAGAAGCCAGCTCCGTGTACGTTGAACCCGAATGGGGCGCCGAACAGGCTACCGGCCCGCCTGACGCGCCTGGGTGCGGGGATTACCAATTTGCCTGGGCCTCCGCCGTCAGCGACGAAGTTGCCACGCTGGACCTCACTTACGAAACCCCCGTCTACGTTTCTGAGATCATCATCATCCAGAGCTTTAACCCTAATCAAGTCGTCAAGGTGGAAGTCTTAGACCCTGACGGTGAATATATAGTTGTTTATCAAGATTCTCCCGTTGTAGTGGATCGTCCTTGCCCATACTCTCTTGCGGTTCCAGTTGAGGAATTGGACTTTAAATCAGACACAATCCGCATCACTGTGGATCAATCAGTTTTGGGATTGGGGTGGAATGAGATTGACGCGGTGCGGTTGGTGGGAGTGGAGGGGGAGTAGTCTCGTAGTCTTGTAGTCTGTTAGTCCCTCAGTCTCTCAATTCCCATGATGTCTCCAGAATTCGTGAGACGTGAGACGTGAAACGTGAAACGTAACCAGGCTTTCATCACGCTTCACGCATCACTCTATACGGGTTGGGAAGATTAGCGAAGATTAGTGCAGATTAGCGGATTAAACGCTCCATCAACTCCACCACCATCCTTGCGCTGGCACCCCACAGGATTTCCCCCGCGTACTCTTTATAGAAAATAATGGGATATGGCTCAACTTTTCCCTGAAACGGAGTCCAGGGGCGAACTTCGTAATTGCCAGGGTCAGCCAGCCACGCCAGGGGGATAGTGAAAATGCGGCTGACCTCGTTGAGGTCAGGTTCGAGAGCATAAGGCCATGGGATTTGCCCCACGACGGGCGTGACGCGATAGCGTGTGACGGTGAGCAAATCGTGGAGGCGGCCCAGTACCTTCACATCCGAGGGCGCAAGACCAATTTCCTCTTGTGCCTCTCGCAGGGCGGTTTGCGTGAGATCGTTGTCGCCCCCGTCCGCGCCTCCCCCCGGAAAAGCCACTTGTCCGCTGTGCCGGTCGTGGGGATGTTGTGTGCGCTTGATGAAAAGTAAATGCCACGCCCCAGCGTCTTGGAGCAAGGGCATCAACACCGCCGCCGCTTGCAGGGAAGCTGTTGCTGGTAACCTCTCAGCAAAACGCTGCAGAAGGGGATTTTTAGCTGTGTGAGCATTTCTTAGGTGTTTTCTAATCTCGTTTGTTGTCAATGTCATAACTTCTCACGTTTCACTCCTCACTCCTCACGTTTCACTCATTTCCCTTCCCCAGCCAATTCCCCAGGATCATAAATAGCACGCTAAGCGCCGTTCCTAGCCCGGTGTTGAGGGGGCCAATGCTGGCGAATGTCCATCCCAGATATGCGCCCAGGTAATG
>DAOUWT010000195.1 GCA_030666985.1 Chloroflexota bacterium | reverse complement strand
CATTCTGAGGGCGGTTTTTGCCCGAAGAATCTCCGCGTTCGGAGTGGGAGACTCTTCGTTCACAAAATACGTTCTCTCAGAGTGACATATCTTGCGTTTTTTACCAGAGGAGGGTGAACGGTTACTAATATTCTGCCCTCTCCTTAATAAAATATTGGTTTTGGGAAAACTCTTTCGTTTGGATGATTTCCACCCGCGTACAACCCGGATGAGTTTGCAAGGCAGTTGTCACTAACCCTAATAGGGATGGCAACCCGGTCATACTTTGATCTCCTGGCGAAGTCCTAGCCAACTTCCCAACATCTCGCGGGCTACTTTCCAATCTAGCCAGACATCTTCTTCTTGCATCACAGATCTTCCTAAAACTTGACGTTCCTCTATAGAAATTTTTTCGCTTTCTAACAAGGCAGAACGTTCGTGAAGATATTGCTTAAACTGGCTGAAATTCATGCCGTATTTATGCTCATATTGGCGAATTTCACTTGATAATTGGTCAACTTGACGCAATACATATTCGCTAACTAATTCTTGAATGGCTTCTTCTTCCGAAGAAAATATTTTTCGCCTTACTAATGGTTCAACTAATACGTTCATAACAGCCTCGCTTTTTCGAATTTACATGTTCATGACTTCATATCGTGCTACATCAATGATAGATGGGGAATATCGACTCCATTATAACCTATCCCGTCTCCTGAGCGGCTCTTTCACGCATGGTCTCGCGCAGGGCTTCGATATCCCGTGGCACCAGGTACGCCAAGGGGGCAAAAAGCGCCAGGCACATGGCCCAGGCCGCAATGCTGATTACCAAGATGGCCTGATGCAGCGAAAACTTTGTGGCGATCACGCCAGCCAAAAAGGGAGCTACCGCTGAGCCTCCATCCTCGAAGAGCTTTCGGATGGATCCTGCCGTGCTGCGTGCCTCCGGGGGGATGATGTCGTGCAAGATGGCGGTCACGTTGGGAGAGGGGATTGCCATGCTGAATCCTGTGAAGCCCATGAGCACAAAGAAGAGGTCTGTGCGCTCAACTGGGATGAGAAAAGTGAGGTAGAGAAATACCGCCCCAGCTACCATCCCCACACCGGCTACGAAAACCCTCCCCAACGGGAAACGCTTGAAGAACACATCCCCCAAATTGCCGCCTACTAAAAAGCCAACCGAAAGCGCGGCGATGGCGATTAGCATGGTCATCATGGATTGCTGGGAAGTGTATCCCCGTTCGGTCTCCAAATAGCGAAAAAACCAAAAGGTCAGGATGTTCCAGGGGAAAATGCCGAAGAAGCCTTGGAGGGTGATGAGAAATAGACTTTTGTTCTTGAATAAATTGCGCACTGCTTGCCAGTCAATGCGGTACTCGCTGATCTCTTGAAAATCGCGCAATTCTGGCTCAGAGCCTCCCCGGGGCGTTTCACGGATCCCAAAGAATATCAGAAAGGCTATCACGATTCCAACTCCCCCGGTAACTATGAAGATGTTCCGCCACCCGATTTTTTGTCCCAGCGTGGTCGCTAAAATTGTTCCCAGCATAAAGCCCATAGGCCCAGCCGTATGCATAAGACCGTATATTTTTCCTCGGAGTTTGGGTTCGAAATAATCGGAGAGGAGGCTGTAAATTCCGGGGTGGCTGGAATCGTCAATGCCGGTGCTGGCGCGGGCTAGCATGAATGTGCGGAAGTTGGGGGAAAATGCGCCCAGGGAGGTTGTTATCCCCCATATCAAAGATGTTAGGGCCAAGGCTTTGGGACGCGCGTAGCAGTCATAGAAATATCCCCAAAATGGATAGAGAACGGCTGCCACAACGAGCGCTAAGCTGGATATGGCTCCCATTTGGGCCTCGTTGATCTGGAATTCCTCCATGATGGGAGTCACCAAGGGAGAGATCACCATTTTGTCTGCCTGGTGAAAGAGCAAGAAGGTGAAAAGAATGAGGGCAACAGACCAGCGATAACGTGAGTTCATGGGTGTCCAGCTAGAGCGAGTAGGAGGCTTTTTTCAGAGGATGCCTCAATCATTCAGCTCAAAGCTCTGTGCGATTGTAAGAATCTGAGAGTATTTGTCCTCGAAGAGATTCTTGGGGACGGTGAATGTCAGAATGTGTTGTTTGTCCTCGTGGAGCAAAAGGTATTGCATGTGGACAACGGTTAGGGGATATCCATAGAGATTGGTCATTGTAACTTCATAAATAAACTCTGCTGTTTCTATGCCCCCTAAGTCTATCCTTTCTTCCGTGATTTGGAGATCTTCACCGAATGCTTGTTTTAGCCCTTGGATATTTTCTTCGATATAGATGTCAAAATCAATGTCTGATTCCAGGTTGGTTATGATGATATTAAGATTGGTAGCTGCTCCAAGTTCTGTTGACTCGGAATCGACAACCAAAAACTTAATATCATTGTCTGCCATCTCCTGAAGGGCATCTGGAGGATACATTTCAGCCAGATAGGGGTTCGTTTCAGCCACCTCTGACAACATTTCGTCGAAATCATCTGCGTTCAGGTCAAAGTACACCCATCCAGGCGGCACGGACACCCCCCATTCCTCTTGGGGATAGGTATAGCGAGACCAACCAGTCTCGTCGGTTGTAACGATCAAAGTTCCTGCTTCTTGCGTGGGGGTTGGAGTGATTGTGGGCGTGGGAGTCGGAGAGGGGAACGGTGTGGAAGAGGGGATTGGCGATGGGGTTAGCGTCCACGTGGGCGGAAGCCTTATTGGGGTTGGTGTGCTTGTTGGTTCTTTGGTCTCGATTACTATTGTTACCGTCGCCGTTGGGGCAGGGATGAATGTTCTCAAGATTGGTTCTATTATTTCTGGCGGATTATCCAGGTCAACCAGCGCTAACAAAGCCACGACTACAACTAATAGAAGGACAATAAGGCCAAGCACGGCGGTTATAATTCTTGATAAGCAAGAGCCTTTTTTATCCTTCTTCTTGTCCGACGTTGTTGCCGCTGCTGGAATATTCCCAACATCCCATACATCCCCTGATGTGTATCCACTACCTCTATTGTCTGATCCTTCTGCGGATGCTAGCCTGCTTTGCAATCCCTGCTTCTTTGATGATCCTTTTTCCGCCCACTGTCCTGCATCTCCCCAATCATAGGACGTTTCCTCTTCGCTCTCCCATTCATCCGATAACTCTTCCGCGCCCGTTTCGTCTCCGGGCAATTCATTCTTGAAGCCCCAAACGTCATCTGCTTCTTCTGTCTCATCCCATTCCCCTGACAACTCATCTTCCGTGCAGAAAGGTTTCTGATCACTTTCAGGTTTTAGTTTCTCTTGTCCACTATCCCACTCCTCTGACACCTCTTCCGCGCCCGTTTCGTCCCCTGGCAACACCTCTTCACGTCCCCACTCTCCGGGCAATTCTTCCTCAAGGCCCCAAACGTCATCCGTTTCTTCTGTCTCATCCCATTCCCCCGACAACTCATCTTCCGTGAAGAAAGGTCTTTCAACTTCCTTTGGTTTGCGCAACTCTTCCAATAAAGCCCGGGCTGTTTTATTCTCCGGGTTTAGAGACAAGGCCTTCTCGAGGCAATACTCTTTCTTTTCGGCGTCAGCTACATAGCGTCCCATAGCCAGCCAAGCTTCTTCGGATTTTGGGTTTTGCCGCAAAATCTCAGCGAATAATCGAGACGCTTTCTCCAAGTCACCAGCTTCGGCTGCGGCAATTCCTTTTCGGTATAGGTCTTCTTCCATTTCTATATTCCCTATAAGTGTATTTATGTAAAAGTGTCTTTGTTGCCCGTTGTCTACTGTTCGACTATGAATATTATACAACCTTTTGGGAATGTTTTCGAGTCAAGATATGCAAATTACGGATTACCTTGCCACCTGCCACTTGCAAATTTGCCATCGCGAAGCATCTTCGCAGGGAGACTTGCACAATTGCACACTTCCCACGCCGTGTCAAGTCAAATGAAAATGTTACTAGGAGCTACTTGTTCTACCAAATGATAATGTTAGGGTTTTCCAAGATTTAAATCATCCCAACCCGTGTAGCGTGTTTCGTGTTACGTAGAGGTATTGTCACGCAACACGCAACATGCATCACTTTTCACTATTCATCTTCTCCGGGGATATGCCCAAGCGGACAACCATATAGAGATGGGTTCCCACAACAAGCATGGCAATTGCTGGGAAAATCCAGATGTGCATGGAGAAAAAACGGGCCAAGGTGAGTGCGCTCAAATCTGTCCCGCCCCGCAGGACGCGCAGGATAAAGCCTCCCACGCCGGGCGCCGTCCCCGCTATCTCCGTCCCCACCATTGTCGCCCAGAAGGAACGCTGGTTCCACGGCAGCAGGTATCCTGTAAATCCCATCCCCAGGGTGAGCAAAAATAAGACTACGCCGGTGACCCAGGTGAATTCACGGGGATATTTATAGGCGCCGTAGAAAAATACCCGCAACATGTGGATGAAAACCACCACGACCAGTAAACTCGCGCCCCAATGGTGAATCCCCCTGATCAGCCATCCAAATTGAACGCCGTTCATAATGTAGGTGATGCTGCCGTAGGCGTGGTCTGGGGAAGGGACGTAGTTGGAGTCTATCGCTGCCACACCATCTACAACTGCACCGACGCTTGCCCACGTGAGATTGAGGTCACTAAGGCAGTTGGCGAGGTGAAGAAAGCCATTGCGACGGGACGCCTGGACTGAAGAGTGAAACGTAACGAGTAACGAGTAACGAGTGAAACGTGAAAGGTCATTGGATGCGAGTCCAGTGGCCTTTTTGTTTTAAGGTGGTAGAGTGAATGGTATAATATTAGCAAGAGATAATCATAATGTAGAAATGGTCACCTGATTGTTACAAGGAGTATGCAAATGCCTCAGTCAATTGCAAAAAGCATATTGTTAGAACGAGTAAAAAACACCATTCATGCCCTAGTTCCTGCGGCGGAAATCATCCTATATGGCTCGCGCGCCAGGGGTACCGCCAAAGCTGATTCGGACTGGGATTTTGTTGTTTTATTACCCTCGCCAAGTGACAAAATCTTAGAGAGCCAAATCAAAGACCGTTTGTACGATGTGGAATTGGAAACAGATACGGTGTTGAGCAGCATCATTCGCAGTAAACAAGAATGGATGTCGGCACGCTATTCAATCATTCCGCTGCACCAGCAGGTCGAAAGCGATGGAGTTGCGATATGAAAGGTGAAGAGATTCAAGCACTGATTGCCTATCGTTTACAGCGGGCTGTCGAAACGCTGGAAGAAGCACGCCTGATGCGGCGCATAGAGCATTGGAATACATGTGCCAATCGCCTCTACTATGCGGCTTTTTATGCTGTGTCTGCTTTGTTGGTACATAGTGGTCATACGTCATCCAAACACAGT
>DAOUWT010000252.1 GCA_030666985.1 Chloroflexota bacterium | reverse complement strand
GCCAACCTGATCTTTGGCATATTTCAACCCATTGCTAATGGCGCGTTGGGCGCTATTATGCAGGTATCCGTAGACCCAGCCATGCAAGGCCGCGTGTTCACTTTGCTGGGCAGCGCGGCCACCGCCATGATGCCCATTGGGCTTGCCATTGCCGGCCCGCTTTCGGATCGCTTTGGCATTCAGACCTGGTTCATCGTCGGCGGCGTGGCCTGCTTGGTGATGGGCGTGCTTATGTTGGCTATCCCTGCGGTGATGAATATTGAGGATGAGCGGCAAGAGGCGGATGTGCAGGAAGTAGATTAGGAATTTCTACCCTGTTACCAATGTCCACGGCACAGCTAGAATGTTTTCCCCCATCCGTCTAATTTTACTACCACCGTAAATCAATAATCCCCCCACGGCGCGTGGGTGTTGCTCAAGAAATGTCTGAAGCCCAGATGTATCACGAAAGGTCAGCTTATCCTTGATTTTAACCTCAATAGCCAGAATCCGTTGTCCGTGTTCAATAACAAAATCTACTTCTACTCCATCTCGCCGCCGCCAGAAATATAATCTACTGGGGGGAAGCATCATTCTAGTTAAAACGCGCAAGTGATGGAAGATGAATGTTTCAAAATATGAGCCATATTCGCGAGCATTTAGCAAACTTTTTTCATCATAATATCCAGATAAAAATACGGCCAAACCAGGATCGTTCCAAAAACTCTTGGGAGATTTTAGAAGACGGGTAGTGGGGCTAGTTTTAAAAGCTGGTAATCGCTCATATAAGTGTGTAGTTTCCAAGATATTTAAATAGCGGTGAACTGTGGCCTGAGACACTTGAGCATCTCGTGCAATTTCAGATTGATTAAGTAACTGCCCTGATCGCAATGCCGCTAATTCCATTACTCTTCTAAAATCAGATAAAGCATCAATTTGTGATATTTGCCGCAAATCCCGTTCAAGATACGTGGTCACATAGCCATCCCACCACCGCATCCATGATTTAGGGGAAGATAAAGTTAACAGCGGGGGCATTAATCCTCTCAAAAGCAAATCAGCCGGATCAGGGGGAGTGTCTGGTAAAACATATTCCTCACTCCAATCTCCCGATAAGGCCCGGTTGATAATATCCGGTGCTGGTCTTTGTTCTGCCTCTCCTAGAGTCAGTGGATCCATAACAAAATAAACCGCTCTCCCAGCCAAAGTTTCGCTGACTTGCTTCATTAATAATAAATTGGCAGACCCTGATAAAACGAAGCGATATTTTCCTTGATGTTGGTCAACACTTTTTTTGACTGCCTGCAAAAGATTTGGTGATTTCTGCACCTCGTCTAGGACGATACGATTTGCACCGGCCCACAGAGCTTCTGGGTCTTGGTTTGCCTGACGCAAAACATCAAAATCATCCATAGTATGAAATCGCCAGTTGGAAAAAGGTTCAGCATTCAATAGTAGCGTACTTTTCCCAACCTGGCGTGCGCCCGTGAGAACAACTACAGGATGATCTTCGATCGCGTCCCGCAGGAGTGGTGTAATCCAACGTTTCAAATATTCATCAGGAGGTGTATACATATTATTCATGCTTTGAATAATATCGCGAATCGAGCACTTTGTCTAGGAAAGATAAACCGGGGCAATCGTTTTAAGTTGCTTTGTCTCAATAGAACTCTATCAAGACGGATTCCTAGTTCCTGATCACCTGATCCCCGCCAAAAAAACAGCCCCCAATTTCACATTGAGGGCTGTTTTCTGTTAAACGGGGTTGTTAGCTCTGATTATGTGTAGGCTTTCTTTACCACTTCCACAACCTCAGGCAAGTCAACGCCCAGGCTCTGGAGTTTCTCCAGGGTGGGGATGCCGTTGGACGTCCAGCCCCGCCGCTCGTAGACGGCGTCAATCAGAGAGTCATATTGAGTTTCGCGGAATTTGCGGAGTTGGGCTACTTTTTCTGCCGTACTCATGCCGTCCGTCTCAATCCCGACCAGGGCCTGGAGTTGGTTGTCGTAGCGCTCGGCGCGGGATTCGTATTCCTCGTTCGTGACCGGGCCCATAGCGCGGTAGGGGGGATAATCGTGTTCCCGTGTGCCAAAACCTACCCGCAGGTTGAACACCCGCTGGAAGTTATAAACACGCTCGGATTGGGCAATGAAATCATCTATGGTGACACTCTCTCCCGTTACGCCCTCGTAGACCCAGGTGTAATTCTCAACGTGCTCAGCGATTTTCTCTGGGTCGTCGGTGTCAGCGTTGTTGGCCGGTTTGATGTCGTTCCAGGGCAGCTTGCACAAACCATGCAGACTGAACCACGTCCGCCACATGGGGTAGTAGTGCAGGGCCTCAGCTTTATCTTCAAAGGTGGGAAGCCTTTTCTTGACCTGATCCATGAAGATCAACCAGGCCTCGTCGTGCTGCGCTCCCTTGGATGCCAGGCCGAATCCGCCTTGTTGGGCCAGGGATTCTTTGGTGACGTATTCCGAAATTTCCATTCCCTTGATTTCCATACCGATATCGTTCAGACGGTCAAAGTCTCCGCCAAATTCATCGGCGAAGTAGCGTTTCATGTAGCGCACACCTTGCCCCACGATGACGCCAAACCCCTCCCCCCGCGCCATCTGGTGCAAAAGCTCCAAGGCCGCTTCAGCGTTCCCCCAGGTGAGGTCTAGTCCCCCGGTGCGTTCTTCGTTGAGGACGCCATCCGCGTAACACTCCATGGCAAAGGCGACCGAATCCGCGAACGAGATCGTATCCACGCCGTAGATGTCGCAGTAGAAATTCATCTCGATCACGGCCAGGGGATCGAAGACGCCTATGTTGGAACCTAGCCCGGCGGCGTTCTCGTATTCAGGGCCGTCCACGATTACCTTTTCCCCAGCGTGGGGGCCGGTCTGGAGGGGGAAATCGTTTACCGCATGGGAGCAGGCCATGGTGCAGCCCAGCCAGCAGCTATCATTGCGGTTCTCCTGGGCGAAGGCGTTCTTCCAAACCTTGGAATCAATCTCTCCGACCTCGGGATGGGTTCCAAAGCGGAAGTTATGGGTGGGCAAGAGGTCAAAGTGATCCATGATTTCGACCAAATGAGCGGTTCCCACGGAGCGCATGTCATTCTGTTCCGCGTCCAGGTTGGTGACCTCAGCGTTGAAGCGTTTTCCGGCCTTGCGGATGAGGCTCAAGTCGGCTGGGCCGTTGCTCGTACCGCTTAGGTTGCTGAAACGCACGACAATGCCTTTGATCTTTTTGTCCCTGAAAACTCTTCCTGAACCGCCGCGAGCACATTGTTTGATACGCACTTCTTTGCGGCGGGAGTCGTACCAGCTCAGGTTAAGGCCGGCGTATCGAATATGATCGGCGGCTTCTCCGGTGGTGACGACAGAGACGTTGCGTTTGTCGCGTTCATCATTGGCGTACATTTCGGTGAGAAGGCCGGCCAAGGGATAGGTATTGAGGGCTTCTTCAGGGGCGGCCTCGATGGTGACTTTACCCGTATCCCCATCAATAAAAATGATAACGTCTTCCTTCGCTTTGCCTTGAATTGCCAGAGCGTCGAAACCGGAGAATTTGAGATAAGGGGCAAAATATCCCCCGCCGTTACTGTCAATCACGGACTTGGTGAGGGGGGAAAGGGTGACCGTGGTGGTTTTTCCCATCCCCGAATAAGCCGTTGTGCCACACAGGGGGCCATTGGCGAAAACTAGGGCGTTTTCAGGGTCATCCCATTTGGTGCCGCCCTGAATTGCATCCCAGAGCAATCGCAGCCCAAAACCACGCCCGCCGGTAAATGTGTCTTTCATTTCCTGGGTGACAGGTTTTTCTTGGATGGTGTTAAGGGCGAGGTCAATGTGCAAGGTGCGGTTTGCATATCCGCGTTCTACGGGTTTTAGTTCGTATTCATATTCTGCTAATAAACGATGTGTTGCTCGCCAATCTTTTTTTGTCATATCAGTCTCCTTATGATTTCAATTTGCGATTTCTGGTACTATCGTAGTCAGTATTATACCTTTAAGCAACTGAGATTCCTCCTTATTTTTGAGTGTGTTCATGAGGTAATAGAAATAGAGAACTGATAGTCAAAAATGATAAATGGGTTAGGCTCTTTGGGATTTCGTGTGCTCGTGCAACAATTTGCCACGAATTTCACGAATTAGCACGAAAAAAACAAAAAATTAGTATAACTCGTGCAATTAGTGGCAAAAAAGGTTAAGCGTTCATAAGACTGTCACGCAAAGTCCTAGAGACCCATGGGTTGTCAATGCGGTAATTCTCAACGGGAGAGCTAAAAAGTTGTTGGTTAATTTCTGCCCCCCTCAGTC
>DAOUWT010000356.1 GCA_030666985.1 Chloroflexota bacterium | reverse complement strand
GTGAAACGTGAAGAGTGAAAAGTGAAACGTGAAAAGCAACACGCAACACGCAACACTCATCACGCATCACTCATCACGTTTTCACGTCCTATCTCCAAGTAGAACCCGCTCAGGGCCGCCGCGATCAATTTCCCAGGGGTAAACGATGTAAGCGTCTGTAATGGCTCCGTAGTAGTCAGGTTCGTTTTTTAGCAAGTTGCGGTAGGGATTGAAATGGAGGACGCAGGTGTAGGGCAGCCCTCCTGTGGCTTCCACCCTTTTCTGAATGGCCCTGGTAGTTCGTCCTGCTCCCCAGGCATTGTTCACTACAAGAACGTTCTGTCCTTCCAGGTGTTCATCTTCTGGAAAGTGAAGAAAATCGGGCCATGAAAATAGTTTTGACTTGTCTTCGTCAGGATCTGCAGGGAATTTCACTTGAGCGGTGAGGATGGTTTCTAGTCCCATTGCCGAGGCCAAGAGACCGCCGGGAATGACGCCGCTGGGGGATATGGCTAAAACAAGGTCAAATTCGGTTTCCAATTGAGGGAGCAAGTGGCTGATCAACTTTTCCACTTCCTCCCAGGAGACGATTTCTCGCCGCATTTGTTGCATCTCATGTACTCCTATTTTTCAGGGACTAGGGGGTTAGGAATCAGGGATTAGGAGACTAGGGATCAGGGATTAGGGACTAGGGATCAGGGATTAGGAATCAGTGTGTCGTCCTGAAATACGTTTAGAGCTAACTCTTCTGACCCTTTTGTATCCTTTGCATCTTCTAAACACGATACTCTCATTATAACAAGAAAATCCATGCAAAACTTAATTCTCTGGAATTTCTTGAGCGGCTTTTTCCAGGATGTTAAATCCTATCTCGATGAGTTCTTCAATTCGATCGGCAGGGACGCTTTGGTCAGTAAGGGCTTTGGATAAAGAAGCCCTAATGCCGCTTGCTCTGTGCGCCCAACTCGAGTCGGCTGAAATTCTCTCTAGGCGATCAAGCAGGGATTGTGCGAGCCTTTTTTGTTGAGGCGTAGGTTTGTCTTGCATATTAGGACTTCATTTTACCAGATGGAGATTGGGAAATTGGTAGACTGGGTATTGGTAGATTGGTATACTTGGTTTGCGATAGTCCCCTAACCCCTAACTTCCTAACCACCAAGGAGTACACTATGACTTTGCTATTGGTCGTCTTCATTCTCGCCGCCCTAGAATGGGTTGCAGAATACAAGGAAAACCAACGGGGGATTTATCTCACCAAGCCGGCCATGATGGTAGCTCTCATCGCTTGGACGCTGACCTACAGCGGGGTGTTAACCGGCGAGAGCGTTTTTCCGTTGATGTGGTTCGTGATTGGGTTAGTCTTTTGTCTGGCTGGGGATGTCTTCCTCATGCTGCCAGAGCGCTTTTTCTTGCCCGGGTTGGTGGCTTTTTTGCTGGGACACGTTTCCTACATCATCGGCTTTGGGTGTGTTCTTCCCCCCCAGGGAGCGTATTTGCCCGGCGCGGCGATTGCTTTTTTGCTAACTGTACTTGGAGTTGGCATTTACCGCAAACTATCCCTAGGCATGAGCGCATCGGGAAACGAGCGTATGCGCGGGCCTGTTTTGCTCTACTCGATTGTCATCTCCCTCATGCTCTACTCCGCGCTGACCCGGGGGTTGGGCGGGGCATGGGGAACCGCCTCGGCCATCTGGGTTGGCGCAGGAGCCGCGCTATTCTACCTCTCCGATATCCTGAACGCCTGGCGGCGGTTCGTGGGGCCATTCCCGAACGCTCGCGTGATGGTTATGATGACCTATCACCTGGGGCAGATTGGGTTGGCAGTGGGGGCGGTGTTGCGTTGGTGAGGGTTGGTTGGGGGATTGGTACACGTAGCGGGTAAACTCCACTGAGCCAACCAATAGAATTTCCGCTCCAGCGATTGGTTAGGCAGCCGTGCGACGCCCCCGCCAAACTTGCAGTAGTTTCTTCCCCCCGATGATTGGCAGCAGGGTCATGGTGTAGAGCACGCGTAAGGTTGACTGCCCTGTTATCCACATAACGATCACTAGCAGACCTAATCCTATCCCACAACTCAGATCCCAATTGTGCGTCACTGCTAATACTATCGCCAGCGCGACCAACCCCACTGCTGTCTCCTGTGGGAAGAGCGTTCCAAACACCCCTACCGTGGTCGCCATTCCCTGCCCTCCCTTTAACCTTAAGAATACAGAGAAATCGTGACCCAACACAGCACACACACCCGCCAATAGGGTCACCATTTCTGTCTCAGAGAAATAACGCGCCGCAGCTACTGCCAGCGCTCCTTTCCCCACATCAACAACCGCGACCACCAGCCCTGCCAGCTTCCCCACCGACTCGAAGGTGTTCTTTGCTCCAACGTTCCCGTCGCCGAGCTGCCGGACATCCACCCCAACAACGATGCGGGCCATGATATACGCTGTGGGAATCGAACCCAGCAGATAGGCCCCCAGAAGCACCAGCCAGGTTTGTGCTGTCATTACCCGCTCACCTCAAAACTACTCCCAGTTTGATTGCAGATTGCCCTGACGCCCTCCGATATTGAGGCACGCTGTATTGGTGACCGCTCACCGGGGCGCGAGATGAGCGGAATCACCAAATTGTTCCTCTCGTCCTCTAACTCGCATCTCTAAATTCATCACTAGCTACCTGACAGTTTGAAAATTAGAGGTGATAATGGAACGCGGATGACACAGATTAGGCAGATTTACGCGGATGAAACCATTTTTAAAGTTTTTAATCCGCGCTTATCCGCCGCATCCGCAACGCCAATGTATTTCTGGCGCATCTGCGTTCTATGTTTTTTACTTTTACCAAAGTGTCCAGT
>DAOUWT010000058.1 GCA_030666985.1 Chloroflexota bacterium | reverse complement strand
ACTGGACACTTTGGTAAAAGTAAAAAACATAGAACGCAGATGCGCCAGAAATACATTGGCGTTGCGGATGCGGCGGATAAGCGCGGATTAAAAACTTTAAAAATGGTTTCATCCGCGTAAATCTGCCTAATCTGTGTCATCTGCGTTCTATTATCACCTCTAATTTTCAAACTGTCAGGTAGCTAGAAATTATTTTAAGGAATCGATTGAATCAATTTTGGAGATTGGTGGGAGCGTGAGCGGCGGCGGGGGCGGATTGCAGATTGTGGGTTGGGGATTGCGGCTGGGGCTGGGTAAAACCTCGCCCCAGCGTAGATACTATCCCCCAGGGTTTGTCCCCGCTCGAGCGTGTGTGCCACGCTTGGGCGTGGCCTGACGCCTGGGGGTTGCTCTCACGCCCCCCCGTCCCTCCAAAAAATCCACGGGGGCTAAATAATTACAACTGGGAAGCTGTAATCTGGAATTAATGGGGTGAATACGCTTTGAAGACAAAATGGTGCTAGAATAAAGATATTGCTCAATTTCATTAACTTGGGATGTGTTTTATTGTCCCCCGCTTCAATTACAGATGTTTTGATCACTCAGATTGCGCTTCGAACGCATAATTTTTTCGGAGTATGCACGTCGAAGGAGATTATTAATACTAGCAGTTAGCATATTAGGGGAGACTGGTTTAGGGAGATATTCGTCTGCTCCTAAGTTTAATGCCTTTGTAATTACCTCTGAAGAGTCAATTACTGATATAATAATGATTGGTACTTTACTGAACTGCCTGATCTCTGAGCAGACTTGCCACCCATCCAGGCGGGGCATGAGTAAATCAAGGATAATGAGGTCAGGAGCAAAATGACGAGATAACTCAATTCCCTTTTCCCCGGAGTTAGTTGTTAGCACATTGTAGCCTGTGGGCGCTAAGAGAATCCGAAACAACTCTGTAGCGGAGGGATCATCATCAATGATCAGTATTTTGGCTTTTTTGTGGTTATTGGATGCTATCATATTATGTTCATTTTACAACTTTATAATTGTTATTGCTTTGCAAATAGTTTACAATTGCTGCTATGATATTGTAAGCGTTCACCCCCTCCCAACGTATTTCGCTGACCGGCAGACCTCCGAGGTTTGCACTACACTAGCCTGCGGGCTCGCTTTGCGTGCCGAAGGCAACACCGTAAAAACCTCGGAGGTCTTGGTAAGGGGAGTGAATAACTACATGATATTTTAGGGAATAGGATTATTAACAATGATGTCAGAATTAGCGCAGATCAACAACAGGGACATATTAATCGAGTTATTCGAACTGAGCCGCTTGGTAGCTGGTGCCGAAACGGCTCTGAAGGCCTTGCCTCAGATTGTCAACTTAGCCCGTGAAGTACTTGTTTTTGACAATGTGGTCATCTATTTGGCTGAAGAGGGTGAATTAACGCCATATTTTGCTCGTGCCGTTGGCCGGGGATGTTCAGAAGAAGCTGACATTGCCTGGGGGACGGAAGTGGCCACACATATTTATAAGACTGATAAAACGATTGCCAAAAGAGAAAAGATTGAGGGTGCGGAAAAGAATCGTTTGTTTTTGCGGTATTATTTGGGAATACCCCTTAAGCAGGGGAGACGAAAGATAGGAGTTGTGGTTTTTATACGATTTGGCGGCCCAGATTATGACATCGCCCAAATCCGTTTGGCGGAACTTATAGCTGAACACCTTGCCCATCTCATAGAGAGGGAGCAATTAGTTTCAAGAGTCAATTCCTTGGAAGCTGGTCGGGAATTGAATGAGATGCAAGAAGATTTTGTGGCTACTGTCTCTCATGATTTGCGGACACCTTTAGGATTCATAAAAGGGTATACGACGACTCTGTTGAGGGATGACACCGAGTGGGACAAAGAGACTTATCGGGAGTTCTTGGAGATCATTGATGATGAGGCTGATAGGCTGCGGGTGTTGATTGATAACTTATTGGATTCTTCGCGCTTGCAATCTGGTACGCTTCGAATGCAATTTCAAAATATTCGTTTGGATGTTATCCTGAAAGATATTGTCAATCGTGCTGAAGTGGTTGATTTTGATGTGCCGGTCAAGCTTAATATCTTGTGCTCTAATGTGATCGTCAATGCAGACCCGGCGCGGCTTACCCAGGTTTTTGATAATCTATTTAGTAATGTAGGTAAGTATGCCCCTGAGTCTAGGGTGACTCTAACATTAATGAGTGAAAATGATAAAGCGCATATTGTTGTTCATGATACTGGCCCAGGTATGGATGCTGAACACCTGGAGAAAGTTTTTAGCCGTTTTTACCGCGTACCTGAGACAAGGGATGGGACACGAGGGAGCGGTTTGGGTTTATTTATTTGCCGGCAAATTATAGATGCTCATCACGGTGAGATATTTGCTGAATCTACCTTAGGCGAGGGCACAACTTTCCATATTTATTTGCCCATTGTAAGTTAGGCTTGACCAGCAAGGAGTTTGTATGGAAAAAACTACAATTTTAGTTGTCGATGACGAACCGCGTTACGTTCGCCTGATTTCCGCAAACCTAGAAGTTGAAGGCTATAATGTTTTGGAAGCCTTCAACGGTGAACAAACCATTGAGGTCCTTGTCGAACATGAAGTAGATCTGGTGTTGCTCGATATCATGATGCCGATCATGAATGGGTTTGAAACTTGTGAGCGGATTCGCAGTTTCTCTCATGTTCCCGTGATCATGGTCACAGCAAAAGGTGACGAACGAGATCGTATTCAAGGACTGGACGTAGGCGCTGATGATTACATTGTGAAGCCTTTTTCGGCTGACGAGCTTCTCGCCAGGGTAAGAGCTGTCCTCAGACGATCCAAGTTTTCCCGTGATGCGTCTTCTCCCGTTATTTTCGAACACGGGGATTTGCGGATTGATTTTGCTCGTGCTGAAGTCTACCGGAACGGCGGCAAGGTGTTGTTATCTGCTACGGAATACCGGCTCTTGCTTCAATTTGCTCATAATGTTGGGCGGGTATTGACTTCTGAAGAGTTGTTGACTGCGGTTTGGGGAGAGGGATATAAAAACGATAAAGAAATTTTATGGGTGACGATTTCTCGTTTGCGCAGCAAATTGGAAAGCGATCCAGGGAATCCAAGCCGTATCGTAACCCGTACGGGCTTGGGATATACCATGCCTATATTGTCTACTGAGGAATGAAAATTAAATAACTTACCCAAAGACCCTAAAGGTTTTATAGGTACTGCGATGGAGACAGACATTTTTGGTAGCTTTAGGTCTCTTGTAACGTTGATTTTGTTGGAAACCTTTAGGGTCTGGATTAGGAAATGAGGAAGTTATTTAATCACAATTCCTGAGCAAACCGAGAACTGAGAAGGCCTTTGCAGCAATCCCGAAGAAGGGATAACCGCCGCACCGCTGCATTTGTTTCCAAATTAGTATCTTCTCGAAATTTTGGGTGTGAACGGAATGTCATGCCCCCCTAACCCCCCAACTTTGGGGGGAATGTACTCCCCCAGGCTTGTCCTGAACACGTGAAGGAACTGGGGCCGGGGGGCGCACTCCAAGTTATTGAGAAGATACCCAAATTATAATTAAAACGAATCAAAGGGAGTGAATTTTATGAATCACAAAATAGCAATTGACATTCGAGCTAAGAAACTAGGCGTTCTAATTCGCGATGCCCGCTTAGAAGCCGGGGTGTCTATGAAAGCTTGTGGAGAAGCCCTGGGAATGAGTGGGCATACGATAAGTCAATATGAAAAAGGCCAAAAATCGCCCTCTCTCCCGCAGTTGGAGGTTTTAGCCTATTACCTTGATATTCCCCTGGAGCGCTTTTGGGGCCATGAAGCTCTCTCAGAAATAGCCCCTCTCGCTGACCTTCGCCATATCACCCAGCGGCTCCAACTCCGCCGCCGGATCATTGGAGCCACATTCCGTAAAGCTCGCGAAGAAGCTAATATGACAATGACGGAAGTCGCTGAAGGTTTGGGTATTACCACCTATCGCTTGAAATCTTACGAAATGGGGGAATTCCCTCTCCCTCTTCCTGAACTTGAAGCCTTATTATCCATTTATGACTTGCCTTTGGACGAGTTCAAGGATCACAAGGGGCTGATTGGGAAGTGGGCCTCTCAGAAACGAGCTATAGAATCTTTTTCACAACTTTCCCCGGAGATGCAGCAATTTGTAGTTCAACCTATCAACCAGCCCTACCTGGAAATTGCCGAAAAATTGAGCAAAATGTCAGTGGAACAGTTGCGTTCGGTGGCAGAAGGATTACTAGACATAACGCTGTAAAAGTGAAACGTGTTGCGTGTTGCGTGAAGAGAAAGGTCACGTTTTACTCGTCACGTTTCACGAGTTTTAGACATACCAAACTATAATAAGGCCTCCAAATATGACAGAAAAACTACCGAACTACGGCGGGCAAGCAGTGATAGAGGGCGTGATGATGCGCGGGAAGCGGGTGGCAGCAGTGGCTATGCGAAACCCAGGGGGAGAAATCGAAATTCACACCGAGGAACTAAGCTCCATTTACCAGAGCAAACTCATCCAAATTCCTTTTTTGCGGGGATTGTTGGGATTGTGGGACGCGCTGGGCCTGGGGATGCGTTTCCTGACCATGTCGGCCAACATGCAAACGGGGGAGGATGAGAAGCTGGAAGGTTTTGGCCTTTTCCTGACGATAACGGCTTCCCTGGCAATTGGCGTGGGATTGTTCTTCCTGGCCCCGGCGGGGGTGGGACAGTTGGTGGAGAGATACCTCGGCTGGGGAACGTGGGCCGGGAATCTGGTTGAGGGAATGGTGCGCCTGGCCCTGTTGGTTCTCTACATGTGGGGCATCGGCCAAATGGAAGACATCAAGCGCGTATTTCGTTACCACGGGGCAGAGCATAAAGTCATCAACGCTTTCGAGGACGGCGCAACGCTCACCCCCGAAGAAGTCCAAAAACATTCGCTAGAGCATCCCCGCTGCGGGACGGCTTTTCTGCTGGTGGTGGTGCTGTTCTCTATCCTGCTTTTTGCCGCCCTGGGGCCTCTCTCCCTGGCGTGGAGGCTGGCAAGCCGTATTTTGCTGCTTCCCGTTTTGGCGGGGGTGGCATACGAATATCTGCGCTGGACGGCGGATAATGCCGACGGCCCGGTTGTGAGCGTGCTCATCAAGCCCAACCTGGCCCTGCAGCGTCTCACCACGGCGGAACCTACTTTGGAGATGCTGGAGGTGAGTATCACGGCTTTTGAAGCAATGCTGGAGGGGGAGGAGGCTGGGAATCAGGAATCAGTAGATTAGGAATCAGGTAACAGAGGATTAATAGATGCTAAGGTGAAGGGGAGCAAGGGAGATGAGGACATCAGGTTGTGTATCGCAAAACTTGGTATAATGGGGGTATGAAGACAGAGTACGATTTTTCTAAAGGTGAACGTGGAAAATTTTATCACCCCAATGCCGTGTTCAATCTTCCAGTTTATACTGAGGACACTACTATGATCACAAAAGACATACTAAAACAAGAAATAGATCAAATACAAGATGAATATATTGAAGTGTTGTATACAGTCATTAAAGCCTTTGAATACCCTATCCAAAAAACTCACCCAACCCTTTCTTCGTCAACTGGGCAATGGGATGCATTTCTTGAGAAATTCGCTGGCTCTTTTGCAAACGCTCCTCTTCACCGAGGAGAACAAGGAACCTACGAGGTAAGGGAAGCCTTACAATGAGATATTTGCTGGATACCAATATCTGTATTTACTTCCTCAACCAGCGCTCTGGAACTGTGATTCAGCGACTTCGTCACATCCCACCACAAGACTTGTGGCTTTGTTCAGTAGTTAAAGCTGAGCTATGGTATGGCGCACTTAAAAGTACACGGCCTACTGAAAATTGTACGCGATTAGATGAATTCTTTGCTGGCTTCCTATCTACGTCATTTGATGATGAGGCGTCTAGGAAATACGGGGAAATTCGAGTGGCCTTAGAACAGACAGGAACCCCCATTGGGCCGAATGATCTCTGTATTGCTGCGATTGCTCTGGCAAACAACATGGTTCTAATTACACACAATCGAAAAGAATTTCAACGTGTTGAGGGACTCCTGTTGGAAGATTGGGGACTTGAAAAGGATATTTAAACTTCTTTAGAAAGCTGTAACGTTTTTCACTAAAACGCATCCTAGCTACCTGACAGTTTCACTTAATGGGACGCGGACGAGCACGGATAAACGCGGATAGGCTTGAAAATATGCCTGAAATACATAAATTTGAACCCAAAGCATAAAAATATCCGCGTTTCGCCGCAGGAGTGCAAAGCACCGCGTCAATCCGCGTCCGATTTAAAAGTGTCGGGTAGCTAGTTAAACTTTCAGTGGAGACAAAGATAATGGCAAAAACAACCAAGAAAGAGAAAAAACAGCGTATACTCATTTTTAGCACCCCGACCTGCTCTCACTGCCGAACTGCAAAACGCTATTTGCGAAAAAAGGAGATTCCTTTTAAAGATATCGACGTCTCGCGTGATAAAGCCGCCGCCCGTGATATGGTGCGCCGCAGCGGGCAGCAGGGTGTCCCTGTGATTGACATCAATGGAAAAATCATCGTGGGCTTCAACCGCGCTAAGGTTGATAAAATGTTGGGATTGTAAGGAGTGAAACGTGATGCGTGAAGACGTGAGAGGTGTTGCGTGAAGACGTGATGGAGGAGGTGTACGGCGCAGGAAATATGTGCACAAAACAAAAAAGGCCGGGTTTCTTAAAGAAACCCGGCCTTTTTATTATTCACGTTTTACGTTTTACGTTTCACGTTTCACGTTCAGTTTTCTTCCAGAAACTCGACGGCTTCCATGGCTGCCGCTGCGCCCATCCCAGCCGAGATGACAATCTGCTGGAAATGATCGTCAGTGACTTCGCCAGCGGCGTAAACGCCGGGGATGCTGGTGCGCATGTGCCGGTCTGAGATCAAGTAGCCTTGCTCGTTCATGTCTAGTTGGCCTTCGAAAAGTTCCGTGTTAGGAATGTGTCCAATGAAGACAAAAACGCCATCAGTAGGATGTTCTGTCTCTTCACCCGTTTTCTTGTTTTTCAGGCGGACTGCTCGAACAGCGTCCTCGCCAATGATTTCCGTGACGACCGAATCCCAGATGAACTTTACCTTGGGGTTCTCTTTGGCGCGGGTTTCCAACAAGATTCCGGCCCGCAGCTTGTCGCGGCGGTGGATGATGGTCACGGAGTTAGCGAAACGGGTCAAGAAAAGAGCTTCCTTGACAGCGCTGTCCCCTCCCCCAACAACAATCACATCCTGCTCTTGGAAAAAGTGACCGTCACAAGTGGCACAATAAGAGACACCTCTCCCCGTAAGCTCCTTTTCCCCGGGCACGTCAAGCAGCCGAGGAGAAGCTCCCGTGGTGACGATGACCGTTTCCGCCAGATATTCTCCAGCGTAAGTTGTGATCTTGAATGGGCGTTCAGAGAAATCAACCCCGGTAGCCGAGTCAAAAACAACCTCAGCCCCAAAGCGTTCGGCTTGCTTCTGGAAAAGGTCAACTAAATCTGGCCCTTCAATGCCTTCGGGGAAACCGGGATAGTTCTCAATGGCGTCAGTATTTGCCACTTGACCGCCCAAGTCCATCCCGCTCAGAACAATGGGAGCAAGGTTAGCACGCGCAGCATAAAGAGCTGCCGACAAACCCGCCGGCCCAGAGCCAATGATCAGGCATTGCAGAGGGGCATCATTTGTTTCGCTCATCGAATTTCTCTACTCGACTATTGCTAAAAGGTCGTCAAATTCAATGATGAGATAGTCAACGCCATTCATGGTGATGTTGGTGCCGCCGTACTTGGGGAAAAGAACTTTTTGCCCCACCTCTACGGTGATATAATCCTCATTTTCTCCGCCCTCGCCAACGGCGACAACGAGACCAATTTGGGGTTTTTCTTTAGCGGTATCGGGAATGTATAATCCACTCTCGGTGCGGCTTTCTTGCTCTATAGGCTCAATAACTACGCGATCGCCAAGGGGTTTTATTCCAATTTCTTTCTCGCTCATATTCTTTACTCCTTTATTCATTCGATAATATTTCTAAACTTAAATGACATCAGTTTCCTATTTTACCAAACTCCAGGCAAATTGTTACCCATAAAGCTCGTGGGGAGAGCTTTCATATACAATTTTTATAATTTAGCCCCAACACCTCAGAGGTAATTATTCATCCCCTTAAGGTTTTTGGGGTGCAAACCTCGGAGGTCTGCCATGTCGGGATGGAGGATTGGAGATTGGTGGGATCGTAAACGGCTGGGGATCAGCAAAGCCTCGCCCCGGCGTGGAAGCCAATCCCCATGGTTTGTGCCATGTTCAGGCGTGACCAAGCGCCTGGGGGTTGGTCTCACGCCCCCGCGTGGGGACCTCCCCCCCTCCGCCCCTCCACGTTAAGTGGGTCTCTAGGAACTCACGGGGTTACACATTAGTTTTTGCTCTGAGGGCGGCTCATTCTGAGCTAGCCACTTCCCCGTACCCCGCCCGCAGGATGTGGCCATCCTGCTCGAGCGTGTTGAGCACCCCGTGAATTCCCAAAGAGCCCGTTAAGTAAAAAAACGCCCGGAAAGTTTCCTCTCCGGGCATTAATTGCTAAATTATACGTATCATCTCAAAAGTAGAGTGTAAGACTTCCGAGGTCTTCAACAGCCGTTAGGCTTCGGAAGTCTTTGCCCCAGGAATCGTTAATGTTTACGGTCGTTTTGCTGAGCCTCTTCTAGAGTCCATCCATTCAATACAGCCCGGCGGGAGAGGCGGATTTTGCCATCCCTGCTGATGTCCGTGACCATGACGGTAATTTCATCACCATAGGATAAAACATCTTCAACACTTTTGACACGGCTGGTATCAAGCTGGGAAATGTGTACCAGGCCATCGTTGCCAGGTAAGATTTCCACAAAAGCGCCAAAGTTCTTCACACCCACAACCTTCCCGGTGTAAATGCGTCCAACTTCCGCTGTTGCTGTTAACATTTCGACTCGCTCTCGGGCCCGGCGAGCGCTCTCGCCATCAGCAGTAGCAATAAAGACAATGCCATCATCGTCAATATCTAGTTTCGCTCCGGTTTCTTCTTGAATGCTGCGGATCGTTTCTCCACCTGGGCCAATCACGGCCCCAATTTTGTCAACAGGTATCTGAATAGCTATCATACGCGGCACGTGGCTCTTAAGCTCAGGTCTGGGAGCATCAATGGCTTCCATCATCTTAGCCATAATAAAGGCGCGTGCCTCTTTGGCCTGAGCGAGGGCTTCAGACATCAACTCAGAAGAAAGACCCTTGAGTTTGATGTCCATCTGCAAAGCCGTGATACCTTTGTCGGTACCCGCTACTTTGAAGTCCATATCACCTAAGTGATCTTCTACGCCTAGAATATCGCTCAAGATCGCATAACGATCTCCTTCTTTAACCAGGCCCATTGCTACGCCAGCCACAGGAGCCTTGATAGGCACACCAGTATCCATTAGAGACAGCGTGGAAGCACAAACTGAGGCCATCGAGGAAGAGCCATTAGAGGCCAAGACCTCAGAGACCAAGCGAAGGGTATAGGGGAAATCTTTTTCCTCGGGAATAACAGGCAATAAAGCTCGCTCGGCCAAGACACCATGCCCAATCTCACGCCGGCCTGCACCGCGCAAAAAGCGCACTTCGCCAACACAGAAAGGAGGGAAGTTGTAGTGGTGCATATAGCGCTTGGAGTCTTCTGGGCTTAGATTATCTACTATTTTGGCGTCTCGGGGTGTTCCCAGAGTTGTAAAGTTCGCTACTTGGGTTTTTCCACGGGTGAATACAGCAGAACCATGTGCACGGGGGCTGGTATCTACCTCACACCATATATCACGAACTGTCACATAATCACGTCCATCAGGGCGCTTGCCTTCCTCTAAGATACGGCCTCGAACGGCTTCTTTATAAACGCCCTCGAAAGCTTCTTTAACGTCGTTGATTAGGGATTCGTCCACAGCCGCTGTTTCTTCCACCAATTCAGCCTTCAAGCTGCCAATGGCTTTTTTCATCTCGGCTTTAGGATATTCTTTTCCTAAAATCTCTTTGATAGGAGCAAAAGCACGCTTCTGAACTTTGGCTTTGAAACCTTCATTAATAACAAAAGAAGGATACTCTCGTTTTTCTTTGCCAATTTCTGCCGCCATTTCCTCTTGGAGTTCAATGAACGGTTGAATAGCTTGGTGTCCATAGTCAATGGCTTCTACAATGGTTTCTTCGCTGACTTCTTTAGAGCTGCTTTCGACCATTAGAACCGCATCGCTGCTTGCGGCCATAACCAAGTCCAAGTCAGATTCTTCAAGTTCTTTATAAGTGGGGTTAATTACAAATTCACCATCAATGCGTCCCACGCGAACAGCGCCAATAGGCCCATCCCAAGGAACGTCAGAAATGGTTATGGCTACCGAAGTGGCGTTGAGCACCAAGGCATCCAGGGGGTTCTTCCCATCCGATGAAAAGGCATACGCTATAATCTGAACAGGGTTCTTCATGTCCTTAGGGAATAAGGGGCGAATGGGCCGGTCTGTCAGACGCGCAATCAGGGTGGCTTTCTCGCCGGGCCGGCCTTCACGACGGAAGAACGAACCGGGAATAGTTCCACCAGCATACAGACGCTCCTCATAATTGACGGTCAGGGGGAAAAAGTTAATACTTTCCTTAACGTCATCACTCATGGTCGCAGCGGCAAAAATCTGCGATTCGCCTAAACTCACCGTTGCGGCCCCGCCAGCTTGCTCCGCTAACGTTCCAGTTTTTACTATGAGAGGTTTCCCTCCCACTAATACTTCATATTTTTTTTCTTGCGGTTTCATACATACCTCCTACCGTAAATCTATTGGGTCAGGGATTGGGAGCTAGGGAAAAATCAATTCCTCCGCACCTCCCAATACCCAACCTGACATAGACCTCCGGTATACTAAAACATACTTAACGTAAGCGTTCACTCTCCCAACGTGATTTCATCCCTCCGCAGACCTCCGAGGTTTTTGTAGTGCAAACCTCGGAGGTCTTGCTTTGGGAATGGAGTGAATAATTACTACTTAACGTATCTTCTCAATATTTCAGGGCAGAGACTTCCGAAGTCTCCCCATTTTTTCAAGATGATACAACTTAACACATAAATGCTGTAAAATGCTCAAAGATTCTCAACAGCATTAAAAAACGACAATATTCAATTTGCATCTAAAAAGAGAAACTCCGCTATCGTTGTAACTCCCCCCTGAAAATTTACTTTTATCTACACCGACAACCGCACTTCCCCTGATAATCCATTTTACTCCAACGTAAATCAACTGACGAAAAAAGCAGGAATTCTCAATATGTCACTGCGAGAAGCGTTTTTTGCGACGTGGCAGTCTCCCGGTTAACAAAATAACATCGAAATCAGGGAGATTGCCACACCCCCAAAAAGCGGGGGTTCGCAATGACAGCCAAATTTAGAATTGCTGCAAAAAAAGAAGACCGAGGAGATGGCAGACCTGAATTCCACCTTCTCGGCCTATTAGGTTTACTTCATACGCAGGCCTAACTTATCGCTCAAAGCCACATACCTTTGGTAATCTTCTCCGCGAAGATAAGTCAAAAGTCGCCGGCGACGGCCGACCAATTTCAACAGTCCTCGTCGAGATGATTCGTCGTGGGAATGCTCTTTCAAGTGTTCAGTAAGCTCCAAAATCCGTGTAGTCAAAATGGCTACCTGCACTTCAGGTGAGCCGGTATCTGCTTCGTGACGGCCAAATTCTTCCACAATTTCTTGTTTTTCTTCTTTACCTATAGTCATGACGTCTGCTATCTCCTAATTTTATCTAATATCTGTCAAAACTTTTCTTGCAGGTCTCCATATCAGCAGCTTAAGTAAGCACCAGCGACTAAAGCCGCTAATTGGTCTAGTCAGCAGGCGCATTATACCAAAGGCGTTCCAGAAAGCAAGGTGGGGCGGATTGCGGATTGCGGGTGGCGAATTGCGAGTGGCAGGGGTGGACTACTGTGGGTGAGGCAGCAGACAGCAAGGGGTGTGGGATTGCAGGGGCGGGAGCGAATTACTTGACCTCACGTTTCACGCAACACGTT
>DAOUWT010000371.1 GCA_030666985.1 Chloroflexota bacterium | reverse complement strand
TTTTTGCCGAAACTCTTGCAATATCTCAATGACTTCGGTTTTAGCTGGTTGGGTTTGGGGTATGTTTTTTTGGGTTTTCATACCCACATTATCTAAGTTTTTACATTAGTTGTAAACCCATCTTTTTGTTCAAAGTCCAAGAATTGTAAACCACAAATTATTAAACCAAGTTTTTAAGTTCATATATCACCCTTTGATAAACTCACCCTAACTTAAAAAAGCTTACCTGCTGCTGAGTTGAATGATAATCAGCTATTATCTAATCCTAATGTAAGGATACATATTGCGAATATTTGCATGAAAATATTTTCCAAGTGAAGGCGCCGCCATTAACTGTTGATATATTGTTTGAGGCACATTGGTATATTGATATATTCCACCTGAATGAAATTCAATTTCTAATGTGTAAGTGATCGGGTCGTAGCCAATTGACCTTAGATTACTTGAAGAAACTGGAACTCTTTGCATAACATATCCTCCATTAGCTAATCAATTGTTTTACTAATCTGCCTTCTTAGTTAATCTCTGTTACTAATCTAACCAAAAACACCGCCCACGCTTGCGTGAGCGGCGATTTCTTGCTAGCATTCCCTTGTCACGCGCTCATATCGCGTTGGCCATCACCGGGAGTGTGTGTTCCGCTAACTCGGAACTTTGCACTGCCCGGTTTTCCTCATTATAAGGGATTTGCGATAACTTTTCAACAAGAGAATCGTTACAGTTTCTCCCACCTCACCCCCTGCAACCTACAAAACACCTCTCTTAGATTCGTCTCCACCCCGGCCAAGCGCCAGGGGAGGGCGTCCAGGCGGGTGGGCAGGGCCTCTGCCAGGTCTTCGCTCCGCACCAGGCTGGTGACCCCCATCCATGTATCGGGTATCACATCGTCCGTGAGGGTTCCTTCCGCCAGCCGTGCCAGGGCCAGGCGCAAGGGTAGATTGACGGGCTTGACCTCATTGGGCGGGTAGGGGATGTCGATCACGGGCACGTCCCGCTCGGTGATAGTTCAAACCTAAATATCGTGTGAGTTTTTTGGCACTTAGAGACCTAATTTGGGGTCAATATCGTATGAGATTCGATAATTTACAGTCGATATTTTAACATATCGTGTGTAATTTTTTCAGCTTTAGGGAGATCATAAAAAAAGAGGACGCCAAACGGATAAAACCAACCTGCTTAATTTCCAAATTTACAGAAAGAAGTTTACACCACTTTAGGATTTGTATTGGCGTCCAAGCGGATTGAATGGGTGTTTAGAAAAATAAGGTATAATTCATAACATGGATGAAACCACTCGCAAAGAAATTTTGCTGTATCTTGAAAATGCCCAAGAATCGCTGTCGGTTGCTCAGCTAAATCTGGATAATGACTTTTATCCAGCGGCGATCAATCGAGCATATTATGCGATATTTTATGCTGCGAATGCTGCCTTAGCCACCAAGAAAATCTTACGCAGCAAACACAGCGGTGTCTTAGCTGCTTTTCGACAATACTTTGTTAAAACCGGCGTCTTCTCTTCAGAATTGAGCGATATTTACGGCCAGTTGATGGAAGACCGTCATGAAAGTGACTATGGATTAATTACTGCCATGTCAAAAGAAGACGCGATGATTGATTTACATCAAGCAAAACAATTTGTAGAAGCTGTAGAAGCCCTGTTAGGCAAGGAAGGTTGGTTATGAAAAAAGCTGATCTAACCCTTCAAGAACAGAAAGCTCTCCAAGCGTTCGTTACCTACTTAAAAGAAACCATTCCCGATCAAGTAGAGGTTGTGGCCTTATATGGTTCTAAAGTGCGTGGAGACAGTCATCCGCTCTCAGATATCGATATCTTAGTGATCTTGACAAAAGAAGATCGGGCGCTAAGGCGGACTATTCTCAAACGAGCTGCCCGTATTTCCCTGGAACACAATGTGTTACTTGGCCCCCGGGTAATGGGTTTAGAAAGATGGGAACAAATGCGAGGCTTCTCTTTCTACCGCAATGTCACCAAAGAAGCTGCAGGAATAGCCGTTGTCAAAGGTGACCTGGATCTACAACCAGCACAATTTGCCACGAGAGTTTAACTCATTATAACCAGGTAATAGGCTACATGTTAAAACAGAAAAAGCGAGGTGGCGTCAACCACCTCGCTCTTGTTTTAAGTCGGTAAAACCTAAAACGCCAAACAAACTCCGTTTCAGAACATCGCTAACTGAACAACTTCTTCATTCCGCAATGCTTTTACAAACTCGTTTTCATCCAGTACCACCATTCGCGGACTACGCCCTATCGGTGAGCCAGTGGGGGAAATAGAAACAATAATCTGTTTCTCGTCACCTTGGGCAAAGATACCCTTAGTGGTCACATCCCCAAGGGAGCCGTAGGTCTTGCCCTCTAGCGCATTCTGGATCATTTCACGCTGGAGATCGGTGTCATCCGTTTGAATCAACGCGCCGGTAGCCTCGTCTCCGTAGAGAACGAGAGCCGCTTTCAGCTTTTGGCCCATGCGGGATAACAGGGCCGCCTCGATGGTTTCTTCATAGACCAAGAAAGTACAATCAACTACTTGATCTTGACCAAGGCGCCATACGCGACGCATAGCCTGCCACAGAGTGTAGAGGCTAAG
>DAOUWT010000074.1 GCA_030666985.1 Chloroflexota bacterium | reverse complement strand
GCAGATTAACCCTACAAGGACTTCCGCCGTCGTGTACTAGTAGTTCACGGCATGAATCCTTCCGCCGTTGTACACTAGTACCTAGTTCCCAATACCTAATACCTAATACCTAATACCTAATACCTAATACCTAATACCTAATACCTAGTACCTAGTACCTAATCCCCACCCACCCATGTTCAATAAAAAAACCATCACCAATATTGACCTTCAAGGCAAACGCGTTCTAGCCCGCGTGGATTTCAACGTCCCCCTGGAAGATGGTCAAGTAAGCGACGATACCCGCATCAGGGCCGCCTTACCGACCATTGAGCACATCCTGGCCCAAGGCGCATCCTTGATCCTTGCCTCACACCTGGGACGCCCCAAGGGAGAAATAAACCCCCAACTCTCCCTCCGCCCCGTGGCAGAATACCTCGCCAAGATACTTGATACCCCCGTCTACTTTGCCGAAGATTGCATTGGCCCCAAAGCCCAAAAAGCCGCTGCCAAACTCCAAAGTGGGGAAGTGCTAGTCCTCGAAAACACACGCTTTCACGCCGGAGAAAAAAAGAACGACCCCAACATGGCCCGCCAACTGGCCTCTCTGGCCGATGTCTTCGTCAACGACGCCTTTGGGACCGCACACCGTTCACACGCCTCTAACGTCGGAGTAGCTCAATACCTGCCAACCGTGGCTGGCCTCCTCATGGAAAAAGAAATCCGCTACCTGGGAGAAGTCACCACTAATCCCAAATCGCCCTATATTGCCATCTTGGGGGGAGCAAAAATAAGCGGCAAAATCAAAGCCATCCGTAACTTGCTATCCAAAGCCGATAAAATTCTAGTGGGAGGCGGAATGGCTAACACCTTCTTCCAGGCCCAAGGATACGCCATGGCCGACTCCCTGGTCGAAGCGGATGCCCTTCAAGTTGCCAAAGAACTCCTGGAAAAAGCCGGGTATCGCCTGCCCCCACCCGTGGATGTCGTCATTGCCAACGCCTTCAGCGCGGACGCCGAGCGGGTGCCCCTTCCCCTGGGGGACGTGCCAGCCGGGTGGCGGGTCATGGACATTGGCCCAGATACCGTCCAGGCTTACGGGGCGCTCATCGCCACCGCCGGCACCGTCACCTGGAACGGCCCCATGGGCGTCTTCGAATTCCCTCCTTTTGCAAGGGGTACTTTTGCCCTGGCCAAGGCCGTAGCAGAAAGCGACGCCACGACCATTATTGGGGGCGGTGATTCCGCGGCGGCGGCCAACCAATCGGGCCTGGCGCACAAATTCACCCACATCTCCACCGGCGGCGGGGCATTTCTGCAAGTCCTGGAAGGGGCCACACTCCCCGGCCTGGCTGCCATTGACGAGCTTCAATAATTTTGCTTAAAGGGGAAGGGCACTTCCCTGAACCCCGCCTGTGCATACCCTGCCCGCAGGATGTGGCCATCCTGCTCGAGCGTAGATTTAAAGCCTCTGGGGGATAGGTGGAGGCGGTGCGCCGCCCGGCGAGGGGGAAAGCTAGCCCTCGGCCCTGCGCCTCCCTGGGGGGGAAAAGGCCCGGGGGGAAGGTAGACGCTCCCCTGTAGCGCATTGCCAGCCCCAGCGCGGGAACCGCACCCCTGCGTCCATTGCATGCTCAAGGGGGAACGCCAGTTCCCCCGGATTCAGCCCGCTGGATCTGGCGATCCAGCTCGAGCATGGTCAGCATCCCCCCTGCCGCAATCCCCCCCAAAAAGAGACACGTCCCCCAAAAAATCCCGCTTGTCCACAATCCACCCCAATCTGTTATAATTCAGGGAGTTATCATCCCGGAGAATTGAAGTTGAAGATATTAATCGCTGACGATGAAAAAGTAATCCGCAAAATAATAGAGGCCAGCCTGCGTGTATTTAATGACGAAATACTCACTGCCCCAGGGGGCGATGAGGCTTGGGAGATCATCTCCCAGGGAGAGGTCAGCCTGGTTATAACCGACTGGATCATGCCTGGTTTGTCGGGGGTTGATCTAATCCAAAAAGTGCGTCAAGCCGATTTTCAGCATTATGTGTACATGGTTCTCTTAACAGCACGGAGCGACAAAAATGACATCGTTGCGGGGCTGGAGGCGGGAGCTGATGATTATCTTGTTAAGCCCTTTAGCGTTCCTGAGCTGCGGGCGCGTATATCTATTGGCAAGCGCATCCTCAACTATCAGCTGCGACTTCAAGAAACCCAGGCTCGTTTATTGGATATGGCCACGCACGACAGCCTGACCGGATTGCTGAACCGACGGGCGCTCTATGACCAGTTAGGCGCAGAGCTAGAGCGGGCTAGCCACGGGCGTGTTCCTCTAAGTGTGATCATGTTCGATATTGATCATTTTAAAAAAGTAAATGACACCTATGGGCATCTTGTAGGTGATAAAGTGTTGTGTTTGGTGACAAAAAAGATCGAGAAAAATCTTCGTCCTTACGACTGGGTAGGGCGGTGGGGAGGAGAAGAGTTTTTGGTCGTCATGCGTCAGACCACAGAAGAGGAAGCCGTTAAAATTGCTGAGCGCATTCGCACCAGCATTGCAGAAATCAGATTTGATTTCACAAAAGATGTGGAAGACCTTCGGGTTTATGTCAGTGGTGGGGTGGGGGTGGCTGGCCCTGGCAGGGTTGCCCCTGGTGAGCCTGCCCCCGATTCTGAAAATTGGGACATGGACGATCTCGTCCACCGCGCAGATATGGCCCTTTATCGCGCTAAGCAATCAGGCCGGAATCGAGTGTGTACAATGGAAGGAAGTGTTCAGGAACCCGTATAGCGTGTTTCGTGTTGCGTGTTGCGTGTTGCGTAATCTCACGTTTCACGTTTTACGTTTCACGGTCTCACGTTTCACGGTAAAAATTTCATCCTATGCTAAGAAAACTAATCAATATAATCCTCAATTCCAAGGCCATCCAACTAGCCATTTCCATTGCCATCATTTTGGCATTGGTTATTCCTGTTGTCCAAAGTATTATCGCTATTAGAGAACGGGACGCCCAAATAGAGATGCCGGCTGAAGAGCGACTTGAGAGAGGGCTTCAACACTTGGATGCCGAGGAATACAATTTGGCCCTGCAAGAATTTAGCTTAGCCATCGAGAAAGATCCGTTTCTTGTCGAAGCCTACCTGGAACGCGGCAAACTTTTCCTAATGGCAGGCGAGGCCGGGTTTGCGAACGCAGATCTTTCTATGGTCATAAGCCGCGATCCTGATATTGCCGAAGCTTATTACCACCGGGCGCTTTCTTATTTGGCGCTCGAAGATATTTTATACAGAGCAGCCGAACGCAAAGCTAGTATAGCTCAGTCCTATGAGCTTGGTGTTGAAGACCAAGATGATATTGTGCTTGATTTTGCTCCTGAAAATGACCATGCGCTGACGGCCTCAGATATTGCTAAAATGGGGACCAAAAGTGAACATCGTATTTTCTTAGAACTTAGCAAAACCTACATTAGCGATTTGCCGGAAATTGGTAATACTCTTGGAAATCAATCAGACGCAGAGTTACGCAATAACGCTTATAATGATTTGTCTAAGGCAATTGATATTCAAAACGACTATAGCGAGGCTCGTCTGGCACGGGCTTATCTTTTGTATGAGAATCAGAGCTATCCCGTTACTATAGACGATCTCAAATATGTCATACCTGAAGATGCTGACAACTTAATGGCCTATAGGATGCGTGCTATATCCTATCTCAGAATAGGAAACTACCGTTTGGCGGCCAAGGATTTTGATGTAGTTTTGGAATTAAGCGGAGGCGAATCGGACATCTACTTTTACCGTGGGGCAGCTTTCTTTTACCTCGAAGAATTCGAGAAAGCCATTGACGATTGGAGTCAATCTGTCAAAGCTGAACCTGATAATCCCATTATCTACGCAAACCGGGCTGCCGCCTACCGCAATATTGAAGATTATGAACATGCCCTCGAGGATTATTATAGAGTTATTTCACTTGAGCCTGAAGCTGTCTCGATTCATAAGCAGATTGGCGACATCCTTTTTCAGCAAAAAAACTACGAGGAGGCTCTTGAGGAATACGCTCAAGTTGCTGCCTTGGCACCTGACAGCGCGGAGGGGTTCTTTGGGCGTGGTAACTCGTATATGGCCTTAGAGAATTACGAGGGAGCCATTGAAGACTTCAAGTCGGTACTGACCCTGGAACCTGATAACCCAGCAGGACACAGACGCTTGGGCGATGCTTATTTTTTGACCGAAGACCACCAAAATGCCATCCTTGAATATACGCGTGTCATAGAGTTGGATGCGAGTGACAGTCTGGCTCAGTACAGCCTTGGCAAGTCATATACAGCGCTAGGCGACTTCGAAGCCGCCAAGACTCATTACGACCGCGCCATAGAGCTTTCCCCCGAATTCTTGTTGGCCCTGAACAATAGAGGAGAAATACTTCTCAGGCTTGGCACATTCGAATTAGCCCTAGAAGACTTCAACGAGGCTATCCGTTTGAATCCTGAATATGGTTTGGCCTATTACAACCGAGGTTTGGCATATTACAATTTAGAGGAATACAAGAAAGCCGTTGATGATCACACCAAGGTCTTAGAGATTAGCCCTGAGTTTTTGGATGCCTATTACCAGCGGGGACTGGCTTACCTTCAACAAGATAAATTCGCAGCCGCCATTGCTGATTGGGAATACGTTATCGAAGAATATCCGGAATATTCTCAGGCTTATTACAGCATAGGCTTGGCTAATTATTTTCAGGGGAAATTAGAAATCGCAACAGATTACTTCAATCAAACCATCGATCTAAAAGCAGACCATGGCTATGCCCATTATTTCCGAGGAGCTATTTACTTAGCAACCGGAGAAATTGAAGCCGCAGTGGATGATTTTACCGAGGCCATTGGCCTGGAAACAGAAGTCGTTCAATCACATTACAACCGTGGGCAGGCCTATTATCGCTTGGAGGAATACGATAAAGCCATCGAAGATCAAACTGAAGCTCTTCAGCTTGACCCCGACTTCTTAGACGCTTATCACCAAAGAGCCTTGGTTTATTATCAGCAAGATGAGTTCGAGCCTGCTCTCGAAGATTGGGAATACCTTATCTCCCAAAACCCAGATTTTACCCCCGCTTATTATTATATTGGCATGATCTCTTATCGGCAGGAAGACCTCGAGAAGGCCATTGACTATTTTAGTCAGGCCATTGACCATGACCCAGAATATGGCTACGCTTTCTATTTCCGAGGGAATGTCAACTTGGCACTCCAGGAGCATGAATCCGCTATAGAAGACTATACTATGGCCATTAGCTTAGGTGCTGCGGTGGACAGTTCCTATTACAACCGCGCAGTAGCGAACTATCAACTTGGAAGAAGATGGGAAGCCATAGAAGATTTTCGCAAGGTGCTCGAAGTCAGTCAAAACACTGAACTAAAAAAACAAACTGAAGACATTTTATATAGCATAAGAGCACCATGGCAAGCCTCTTCCGGCTCAGAAGGGCACAAAGGGAGTTTCAGAGATTACCTTTTCCCAGGGGAAGCCATCGCAGAGATGGAAGCAATGCTGCTGGGAGCAATTCGATGACGGAGTAACATGATTGCGTTGCCCCTGGCTGCTGGCGCAAAACAAGTGGGTGTCTAGAAGTCATCAACTGGTATTAGATGCTTAAAAAAATGGACAGAGAAACAATCTCTGTCCATTTTTCGATTCTTTTGCACGCTTGAAGGGGAACGCCAGTTCCCCACTAAATCTACCGCGACAAGAACGAAGTCGCAGCGCCCAATCCCATTGTGCCTACGCCCAACATGCCGCCAATGATCAGGGTGATAACGAACACAATCGCCCAGCCAATAAGGATGGTGATAACGGTCTTGCCAGTATCAAGGTCAAGAGCTTCCCGTGTCCCAATAAAACCGGCTGCCAAGGCCCAGACCGCTCCAACTAAACCCGCCAATCCACCTACACAGGGAATAAAGCTCAGAATACTGAGCGCGCGCGGCCCGCTGGCGTAGCCCAGCACACGCAGTAGCTCGCCGGGGTCGGCTGTACCGTCAAAGAGATTTGTGCCTATAAAATAAGTCACATAGGCCCAAATATAATAGTTGGCCACTCCTAGCACTATGGGAATGATCAAACCAAGAATAGCTGCTCCAAAGCCGCCCCCAAATAGAGCGCCTAGAAAAGCACCAATCCCACCGGCAATAGAAACCAAGATCACGACCATCAGAGCTTCTTGATTCAAGCTGGTATCTGCCTCTGCCTCTTTGAAAAAATCCACATCAAGCATCGCGGCTTTCATAACACGACTGAACATTTTACCTATATCCATCTTTTATCTCCTTTACTAAAGTTTCTGGCTCTTATGGCAAATTTGTACAAGAAAAGGCGACATGAATGTCGCGTTACATTCTGCTGCCTTTGTAAAGCGACATTTATGTCGCCCACCTCACATTTTTTACAGATGAGCCAAGTTTTTAATAACATGTTCTTAAAAGTGTACACCAATCATTGGTTTAACGCAAGCGTGAAATTGCATTAACCAGGGCAATCGCATATCCCAATTTCCCAATCTACCACTCCCCAATATACCAGCCCCTCACACCTCAACTTGAATAGCGCTTCCGGACTCATACCGTCGCAGCCCAAGACGAAAAACCACTATCGCCAATCCGAGCAGCACGGCTGCGCCCAGGAACAAACCGCCCAGGTTTTGCCAGGTCAATTCCCGCACCAAGGAGGCCGGGACCGAACCCATCAGCGCGGCGGGGACAATGGTGAAAAGCAGAAACTTAGCCGGGCCGTTGAACAGAGTGATAGGGTAGAGGGCAAAGGTCAGGATGGCGTTCATCAACAGACGTGCCAGGGCAGCCGCGTTTCCCAGCCAGAACGTCAAACTATGAGCGATGATCAAGAATGCCGCAAAAGCCGTGCTCGCCAAGATCACGCCAACCACGAAACGCCCCAATCCGCCCCAACTAAAATAACCGGAAAGCAAATAACTGGTGATCCCGTAAATTATGTCTCCCATTCCGCTGGGAATGCTGCGGGCCGAGACAGCGTGCAATAACACAGGACGCGGCATCGAGAGGTAATAATCCAACCGTCCCTGGGCAATCACGTCGCTCAGGGAAAAGGCATTCCCGAACAAAAAGGCCGTCACGCCGAAACTGGTGGCCGTGACCCCAAAAACCAGGAACATGTCATTTAATCCCCATCCGCGTATTTCCTTGAAACGCTCAAAGAAAATTACCCAGAAGAGAAAATAAAAGGCATTATTGAGCATCATGCCCAAAATTTGAGCGATGAAAGCTATGTGGTACTCCATAGCGGATTGTAGATTGGCCTTCCAAATGGCAAACAGGAACTTCAGTTCGCGGCGCATTGAGCTTTTGCTACCCTCCATTGATCGCTAACCTCCTTAGCCCTCGGCGATAGGCAATGCTGACCAGCACGCCCAGGGCCGCAACCCAGGCCAGTTGACCCGCCAAAAGGGCGGTAAAACGCTCCAGGTCGGGGGAGACGAAAAGCCGGGCCGGGCCGTACATGACGTAGGAGAACGGCAAAGCCTTTGAGATGCGTTGCAGCCACGGGGGATAGAAATCGAGCGGGATCATCATCCCCCCCAAAATAAAGATAAGCTTCTGGTAAATCCACGTGAACGGAGTGACATCTTCGACCACGAATGCGGCCAGCCCTATCAGAGCTGTCAGGCAAAAGTTGATCAGCCAGCCGGCTGCAAAAGCTATCAGCGTCAGCGGCCAGCCCCAGGGAGACGGGGGCGCTCCGACCATCCCCCATATTAACGCGCCGCCAAAAATGAAGGTCAGGACGAGCCGAAAAACGGTGTCGCCGGCGTTGACGCTCAACTGGTACAGCAAGAAATCATAGGGCTTGCAGAGCAAGTAAGCAATTGACCCGTCTTTCACCGATTGGGCGATAGTGTTGGCAAAGCGCGGGCGGCTCAACTCTATGGTTTCGGCGAGCATCAGGTACCAAAGCGTGTCGCGCAAGGTCAGGCCGGATAATGTGGTGGCTGCCGAGGTATCAAAAGCGACCCGCCACAAAAAGGTGAACACCCACAAAAAAAGCAAAATGGCCATACTGCGCCAAATGATCTCTCCTGGGTAAGCCAGGCTATTGACCACTTGCGTTTTGAAGATAGCCCAGTATTTTTTCATGCCTGCGCTTCCTTTGCCCCTTCTACTTCCTGGTAGATTTTAGCGATGACCTCTTCCAGAGATGGGTCAGAAATTGTGATATCAACCAAATCGCCACTCTCTGCCAAACGCGCCAAAACCACGTCGGCGGGGATTTGGCGTGTATCGAATCCCAGCTTGACGCCGTATTTCCCGACCTTGAGGATGTTCACATCAGGCATGGTGAAATCCTTTGGGATAGGCCGGGCGTAGCGCACTCCCACCTCTTTGGTGGTCAGGTAACGCCGCTTGAGATTGGATACCCTGTCTTGGTAAACGATTTGCCCGTGGTTGATAATGATAACCCGCTTACAGAGCGCCTCCAGGTCGCCGGCGTCGTGAGAGGTCAGCAGCACGCTCACGTTTTCCATCTCGTTCATGCGCCGGATGGTATCGCGGATGCGCTGCTTGGCGACCACGTCCAGGCCAATGGATGGCTCATCGAGCAGGAGCAGCTTTGGGCGGTGGATGAGCGAGGCCGCTATCTCACAGCGCATCCGCTGCCCCAGGGAGAGTTTCCGCACGGGGGTCTCCAGCAAATCCTCAATCTCAAAAGCCTCCGCCAAAAACGATATTCGTTGCTTTACGTCTTTGTCTTCCAACTCGTAGATTTTGCCAAAAAGCTGGAACGTGTCAATAGCGGGGAGGTGGTACCACAACTGCGGGCGCTGTCCAAAAACCGTGCCGATGTGGTAGGCCAATTGCCGGCGTTCTTTCCAGGGGACGTATCCCAGCACGGAGGCCTCGCCTTCGGTGGGGAAGAGAATGCCTGTCAATATCTTGATGGTGGTGGATTTCCCAGCCCCGTTCGGGCCAATCAACCCCAGCCGCCCTCCCTCGCCCAGGTCGAAGCTGATTCCCCGAACGGCTTCCACAACCTGGTGTTGGGGTCGGAAGATGGAGCGCACGCTGCCGCCCAAACCGGCGGCCTTGCGCTTGGTAGTGAATGTTTTGCGTAAGTTAGATATTTGGATGACGGTCATAGTGAGGAGTGAAACGTGATGAGTAATGAGTAAAACGTGAGGAGTACCCTTCAATCGCTATGTCATTTCGACCGCAGGGAGAAATCTTTCCGTGAGGGTTAGGATTAGGGCAAAGACTGTTCGGCACAACATCCTCTATTGTACAACAAAAGCAAGGAAACAGGGGCTGGGTCAAGGTAATAAGGGGCAAAGGAACCAAAGGAAACAGAGGAACCAATTTCCCAGTCTACCAATCTACTAGTTTCCCAATATACTAACCCTCAAACACCTCCCAATACCCCTTATCCAGCTCGTCGTCGCTGAAGTGAGCGTAGCGCTGCGTGACCTGAATGTTCTTGTGCCGCGCCAATCGTTGTGCTAATTTGATGTTCCCGCCAGTGCCGTGCAATACTTCGGTAACGAAATAATGCCGGAACGAGTGCGGCGTGATCGTTCCCACGGCTTTTTCGCCCAGAGATTCACGGACACGCTGGCGGACGATGTCCCGGCCCGTGGTGGTGGTGATTGGCTCCACGCGGCTGCCGGCCCCGCGGTCGTGACGGGCAAAGAGGGGCAGGGAGGTAAGCGGACGCCCGAACGCGCCGTCCAATTCCGACCGCGCGTTGAGGTAATCCCGCAGGACGCCCAAGGCGCGGGAAGAGAAACGTACCACATCCTCACGATTGCCTTTTCCAATAATGATGGCCTTGCTTTCACGCCAATCCACATCACCGCGCCGCAGATTGCAAGCCTCATGGACACGTAAGCCTGTGTGCGCCAGAGTGATGATAAAAGCCCGATCCCGCAGCAAGCGCAGACGCTGGCGCACGTTCTCGTAAGGCATCTCCCGTAGGCTCTCGGCGTAGCGGAGCGCCTCCTGTATGTCTTCCTTGGGGAATTGCGGCAAACGTTGCCCCGGCTGCCGGGCGCGGCGTTTAATGAGCATCCGCAGGCGCGGCAGGTTTATTTCGCATAGCCGTTCAGCAGCCAAGTATTCATAGAAACCAGTTGCCGCCGT
>DAOUWT010000293.1 GCA_030666985.1 Chloroflexota bacterium | reverse complement strand
TCTGACCCCCACACCCACACTGACCCCAACGCCTACTCCAACACCCATCCCCGCCACGCCGGAGTACGAGGGAGAACTACGTTACGACCCCGAAACCCGCGCCTTGAACAATCTCCACGGCACGCCGGTCTTCACCCTCTCTGAGGATGGAGAGTGGGAAAGGGTCATTCCCCCGATACCCGATGATATATTGGCGGGATTTGGGGAAAGGGGGTATGAGGATGTGCAGCCTGAGTGGAGTGATGAGTATCAGGCTAATATAATTACAGGGGAAGATTTAAATGGAGATGGGGAAAGAGATATTTTGGGACGATATACGGAAGAAGATGGGTGGAGCATAGTGGAAGCAGTTGTGCCTCAAATAGAGTCTGGGTTTGATCCGGCTTTTCAGCAGCCGATTATTGATAAAGCTTTGGAAAAAACAGGATTTAACAGTTTAGAAGAAATGGCAAAGGATTGTAGTGAAAATAATCCGCATTATGAGCAAAAATACTCTTATGGGGGATTAGATTATGATATTACTCCGATGGAGTGGTTTAATGAGTATTTGTATTTAGGCAGTGGCGAGGTAATAAAAGACGGGGCAACATATTATTTGGGTTTGTATTTTGATCCCGGAACATTGGAAATAATAAGCGGATTAAATGCCATTAAGGATGGTAATGGATGGCAGTTAATGTATGATGTGTTTGATAAGAATGGTGAGGTGACGGATCAAGTTAACTCTCAAGTAGAGCTGGAAGGGCTTATGGACGAAAATATTGGAAAATTGGTTAATGTGGGTATAATTTTTAGATTTAGAAACTTTGTGGGCTTAAAAGATAATCCGCTTGATTGTTATTCAAGGCTTGAGAGGCTATTTAACCAAGAGGGTAATTATGTAGAGTTTTTTACAGAAAATCCTGATGAATTAGGATCACCCTTTGAGTATGGGGGTATCCATAGTAATAGAATTAATGATTTAAATGAAATCATTAATAAAATAGATCCATCAGTGGATGTTGGTTTGTATTTAGCTACTGTGCGTACATTGGAGAGTGAGTTTGTGGACAATGAGTAGTGTGATATATTTATTTAATGAGTAAAAATAAGCTGATTTGTATTTTGGGAATAATATTGCTATTGATGAGTGTGTCGGGGTATTTGGGATATGAGTTATTTTTACAAAAAAAAGAGACTAGACAACAAGAAAACAAAGAAAAAAAAATTAAAGCAAGCAGGGTGTTGCCCGATAGAAAGAAATATGTAAGGTTATCCCCAATGTCAAGACCACGAAACGGCAAAAATAAGGTGATAAAATTGCTCGTTAACAATTGAAATACACCTCAGCAGGGGTCTGATAGTCTAGGTTTTAATGGGGACGTTCAGTGTCATAAAAAGTTAAACAGAGTGCAACGCACCAGGGGAGCAGACTCCCCCAGGCTTGGGGGTCGGGGGGCGAGGGTGCGGGGAAAACCAAGGTGCAATGCACTCAAAACGGAGTGCAACGCACCATCCAACTATCCAACTATCTAACCACCCTAATCCTCACCACCCCAAATAGCAGCAACATGCCAGCCCCGAAAATCGTCAGGGCCACGCCCACGCCGAGAGTATCGGCCAAAACCCCCATAAGAGGAGAGAAAACCGCCACCAGCAGAGTTGTAAACTGCGACTCGACCGACAGCCCGGAGGCCATGACCTCGTGCGAAATCTGATCGCTTATTACGCCAACGTTGATGGGTCTTCGCAGATTCTGCAAAACGTAGAATCCCAAGAAGACGACCACGGAGATAAGGGCGACGTTCAACCACGTTGTCACACCAGCCAGGAACAGGAACCCGGCCCCAAAGAGAAAGGAGACGTTGACGGCTTGCGCGATGTTTTCAAAACGCTCGCTGAACTCCCCTGCGTGGCGAGAGGCATAACTGGTTAGTAAATAAACACCAAAATAGACCACGCCAATGATCACCGCCTCGCGCTTGGCGTCCGCCAGGGAAATAAAAATCGGCAAGGAGAGGGCCAAGACGGCCAAAATGGGTTGAAGATAATCTTTGGTGGTCTTGAATACCGCCGAGAAACTTGCGCTATTCAGGATGGCTCGCATGGCTTGTAAATTCGTAAAAATGCCTCCAAAAGCTTTCAGCGTGACTTTAACCTGTTCCAGCACAGCCCCTTTTCTAATCCGCTTTAACTCGCCGTCCAATTCCTTGGGATAGGTCGCCAGATTGATCAAATCCAAGACATAGGGAATGGTAGAAGCGATGAACATATATTCGTATCCCCCGGAATAAAACACCAATCCCGCCGCGATGAGCGAATTGACCGCCGAGCCAAATTGCGAAGCCGAGCGCGTCCGCCCATAATAGGCTACTTTTAAGTCTTGCATATTGTTGATTTTGAGGTATTCCAGGATGAGGGCCTTATGCGTCCCCGAGCGGAATGCTTCCCCGGCGGCAAAGAGGATCATGGCTAAGGCGTAGATATAGAAATCTCCAAAGGCATAAAAGATGACAAAGGCGGCAATATACGCCAAAAAGGCCATCACCATCGATCTTCTGCGCCCAAAGGCGTCGGCGTACACGCCCGTGGGGATTTCTAGGATGTTGGTCGCTAGGTCGCGGATGGAATATAAAAGGCCAATTTGGAAATATGACAGCCCATTATCTGTGAAAATTAGGATGATGAAAGGGCCAAAGAAGCGTAAGTTCTTCAGGAAGCCGTATAGAGAGAAGCGGTAGAACATGCGGTCTTTTTTGATCATGATAGGAAACCAGGAATCAGGGAAAACAGGGGATCAGGAGAACAGGGAATCAGGAGAACAGGGAATCGGCTTCCCCATTGTACTAAATTATCCAAGCCAGTTATAATGCAGGACAATTGCATTTGGAAAAGCCACCGAATGAATTCGGCGTCTAACGGCCAAAACGCGCTGAAGCGCGTCAAGAACACTGCTAGAGAAGAACCCATTTAAATGGGTTTTGTTTAGCTAGACCATGAATTCATTCATGGGATATGCGCATGCGTTTGCTCTGGGTTATAATGCTTATCCCATGGACAAGAAGCAGGTGAAAGATGACAAAAACCAAGAATACAAAATGCTATTACTGCGGCAGCGAGGATTTTGAAGAACGCCGTGTTCGTTATATCTATAGCCGGGAAAATAATGATCTCTTCATTCCAGACATGCCTGCCGATATTTGCCTGAATTGCGGGATGGTATATTATCACGGTTCCGCGCTGCTAAAAGTCGAACAACGCTTCAAAGCCATTCAAAAACATCAGGAACAACCCGACCGATACGCCACCATGCCCGTGATGGATTACGCGAGTTAGGAACTAGGAAACTAGGGATCAGGAACTAGGAAACCAGGAGAACAGGGAATCAGGGGGACAGGGCATCAGGAAAACAGAGGGGACACAAACAGCACCACAGGGATAGCCTCACCATCTCTCGGCCAAGATAGCCACGCCAAAAACTCGATATTTCCCTTTGGCCCCACCACCGGCGACTGCGCCAAGCCCCGCACGCTGAATCCCTGCTCCTGGGCAAATGACAAGGTTTCACGCAACACGCGGCGGTGAATGACCGGGTCACGGATGACACCTTTCCCCTTGGCAGCCTCACG
>DAOUWT010000021.1 GCA_030666985.1 Chloroflexota bacterium | reverse complement strand
TACCAATGTACCAATGTACCAATGTACCAATGTACCAATATACCAATCCACCAATGTACCAACGTGCCAACCCACCAAAGGAAATATTTTCGATGACCACATCCAAACAAAACACTTCGTCCCTTGAAAAATTTGAGAAAATAAAACTTTATCTGATTCAAGAAGTCTCCCAGAATCTAGACACCGCGCCTCCTAGATCACCTCAAGACCACCGGCGTAAAGTACAAGGGTGGATAGAAGAAAGTTACGCCAATATCGAGAACCAACTTGGTCTCACCGAAGCTCAGCGAAAGCACCTTTTCAGTGAAGTTCTCGCCGAGCTAATCGGCTATGGTCCCATCCAGCCTTTGCTATCTGACCCCGACATCAGCGAGATTATGATCTCCGGCTCAAACCAGGTCTACGTTGAGCGGAGCGGAAAACTCGCAGATACCGGGATCATGTTCAGCGACAAAGAGCACCTCATGCGTATCATCAACCGCATCCTCTCCCCCCTGGGCCGCCGCGTGGATAACGACAACCTCATGGCCGACGCCCGTCTCCCGGATGGCTCGCGGGTAAATATTGCCATCCCTCCTGTAGCTGTCGATGGGCCTTATGTCACTATCCGCAAATTCCTAGAGAGCAAGCTGACCATGGAGCAAATCATCGAGCTGGGAACTGCCACTCCTCACATGGCGGAGTTTTTCAAAGCCTGCGTGGCAACCCGCCTGAACATCCTCATCACCGGCAACACCAGTTCTGGCAAGACCACCCTGCTTAACATACTCACAAGTTATATTCCCGAAGATGAACGCATTGTCACCATTGAAGATGCGGCGGAATTAAAACTCAACCAAAAATACATTGTGCGCATGGAGACGAAAATGCCAAACGTGGACGGCGTTGGGGGAGTAACTCCCCGCGACCTGCTGCGGAACGCCTTGCGGATGCGCCCGGACCGGATCGTGGTGGGGGAGGTGCGCAGCGGGGAGGCCCTCGACATGCTCCAGGCCATGAACACCGGTCACGATGGCTCCCTCACCACCCTCCACGCCAATACCCCCCGTGACGCTATCTCCCGCCTGGAAACCATGGCCATGATGGCAGGCCTGAACATGCCCCTGGGCGCGTTGCGGGCCCAAATCGCCTCCGCCATTGACCTTATCATCCACATGGAGCGCCTTACAGACGGCGCCCGAAAAATCACCCACGTTGCAGAGGTTCCACGCATGGAAGGGGCTATTGTCACCCTGTCTGACCTTTTCGTTTTCGAGAAAACTTACACTGACCCCGACGGCACAATCCACGGAGAAATGAAAGCCACCGGGCTGCGGCCTGTCTTCACCCCGCGCCTCAAAGCGGCTGGCTTTAATCTCAGTGGAGATATTTTTGGGGCGTGAGGGGGGGGAAGACTAGGGACTAGGGACTAGGAGACTAGGAGACTAGTGATTAGGAGACTAAAGACTACCAGACTACCCTAACCTGCAACTTTCACCAATGGATCCCGTATAAAAGAGTGTGTAAGTGGGCAAGAGAACTGCTTCCCTGTTACCTGATTACCTGATCACCAAAAAGGACTACAACTATGAAAAAATTTCGTATGCAATACTTATGGGGCGCATCGCTGATCATCCTGGGCGTATTATTCCTGCTCCAAGAATTCAACCTCATTGGGAACGCTTGGAATCTCCTATGGACAATCGTCATGGGAATTGCCGGGATCGTTTTCTTATGGATATACGCCACCAACAAAGCGCAGTGGTGGGCGGCCATCCCTGGCATGACGTTACTTGGCCTCACCGCCGTCGCACTTGGAGATATGTTCACCCTGCCCTTCACTGGCGATTGGCTTGGTTCCCTTTTCCTGGCTTCTATCGGCCTCGGCTTTTGGCTGGTATATCTCCGGCAGCCATCCTTCTGGTGGGCCATCATCCCCGGCGGAACGCTGGTCACGCTCGGCGCTGTCAGCGGACTAGAAAGCACAGCATTCCCCGATGAAGGCGTTTTCTTCCTGGGGCTAGGTATCACCTTTTCCTTGGTGGGGCTTCTGCCTGCCAAGCAATACAAAACGCAATGGGCCTACATCCCAGCCGCTGTTCTGGGCATTTTAGGGCTGGTACAACTAACCGCAGCAGGAACGTTTTTGCTCAACTTTTGGCCGGTATTGTTGATCGTCATCGGCGGCTACATCATCATCAGAAACTGGAGAAAATGAAGAGTAAAACGTGAAGCGTGAAGAGTGATGCGTGACCTCACGTTTCACGTTTCCATTGTAAGCTCGAGGGGGAACGCCAGTTCCCCCGGACACAGCCCGCTGGATCTGGCGATCCAGCTTGAGCATGGTAAGGAGAATTTATGACTAACAAAAAACTTTATCGCAGCAAAACAGATCGCATGATAGGCGGCGTTTGCGGAGGACTGGGCGACTACTTGGGCATAGACCCCGTCATCTTCCGCTTCTTATTCGTTGTCTTGTTATTTGGAGCAGAGTTTGGCTTTCTGCTCTACCTTCTAATGTGGATCATCGTCCCCGAAGAGGGCAAGGAATACGGCATGACTAGCCACAATATAGGGGAACGCGTGCGAGACATGGGAGAAGACGTCCAACATGCGGTGTCGCAGCCCCATCCCCAGGCCGGAATGATCATTGGCGGGGGCCTGATTTTAGTGGGCGGCATGCTGCTTATAAGCAACTTGAATTTTCACTGGCTGCGCTGGCTGGACTTTGACTTCCTGTGGCCGGTTTTGTTGATCATAGGCGGCATCGTCCTCCTTGTTCGCCGCACCCAGGATTGAGGAAAAAACATGAGCGAAAATAACCAACAAAAGAAAACTTACTCCCGCCATCACAGCCTATTTGGCCCCCTGCTGCTCATCGCCGCCGGAGTCCTGTTTTTGCTGAATAACCTGGGAGTGATTCCGGGCGATTTCTGGGACGTGTTACTGAACCTATGGCCGCTTCTGATAATCTTTGCCGGGATAGACGGCCTCGTCCGCCGGGAAGGGATCGCCTGGCCAACCATGTTGATCGTCCTGGGGACTTTCTTGCTCATCAGGAATCTCGACATTATGGATTGGCAGGGCTGGGGGAGGTTGTGGCAGCTCTGGCCCGTGATCCTCGTGGCCCTGGGCGTGGATCTGATCTTCAAGGATAGCCCCCTGTGGAGGGCTGTCTTCGGGGTGGGGATGGTGCTGCTCTTAGTGGGCGGGGGAATCTGGCTGGTAGGTTTTTCCAGCTACATGGGGGGCAGCCTCCCCGTGGGAGACAGCCTCCCCATGGACGCCCACCAGGCCCTGGGGGAAGGTGTCTCCCAGGCCGGGTTGACCTTCTCCCTGGGGGCCGGCGAGCTGCACCTGGGGGGCGGCGCTGCAAAAGGGCTGCTGGTCGCGGGCCAGGTATTCCCCCAGACAGGGTATGAGCGTTATGATGAGAACGATGGGGCAGCGACCTACACCCTTGAAAGCGACTCGCCCCGCCTATCCCCCACCCATGGCCGCTGGGATTTGGGACTTACCACGCGCATCCCCCTGGATTTGAAAGTCGAGATGGGTGCAGGAAATATGGTTCTAAGCCTGGTAGAGCTTCAAGTTGAAAACCTCGTCATCGAGCAAGGAGTGGGCAATATAGAGATCCGTTTGCCCGCCCGGGGGCTGCTCCAACTTGGAGTGCACCACGTTGAGGTTAGCCAAGCCGTCGGCCAAATCCAGCTTACCATCCCCCAGGGGGCAGCCATCCGCCTAGAGGTCAGCAGAGCTATTTCCGCCCTGGATATCCCCCACAATTTCTCCCGAAGTGGAGACTACTACTTTTCCCCCAATTATGATGAGGCTGAAGGGGCGATTGAGCTAAAAATCAGCCAGGCAATTGGGAGAATTGAGATTGAGTACGGTCACTAGGATATGACGGCATAAATCTTTTTGCTTCAGGTGCAACGCACTCCAAAAGCAGGAGTGCAGCGCACCTTGAAACCAATATCTAATATCCAATCCCCAACCTACTCCGCCAAAGCCTCATGAACCTTCGGCATCCAGTCGCTGATGAGAATATCTTGGGGGCATTTTTCCTCACATTCGCGGCAGGCTGCGCAGAGATTGGCGCGTTCTTCCTTTGGTATAAAATTGTTGTAGCTAAACTTTGCTTGCTCAATCTTGTCGTACATGATGCCGTCGTTATAAACATCAAAAACACGGGGGATATTCACGCCTTCGGGGCAGGGGAGGCAATACTCGCATTGGGTGCAGGGGATTGCTATAAGGTCTTGGTATTTTTCCCGCACTTTTTGAATCAGGGCTAATTCTGCCTCTGGCATGGTGCCCACGCCAGAAACATCTGCACTGGCAACATTCTCTGTGACGTGGCTCATTTCGCTCATTCCGCTCAACAGAAGCGAGACCTCAGGCTGATCCCAAACCCACTGCAAAGCCCAATCCGCTGGGGTGCGCTGGACGGGAGCCGCATCCCACAGGGCCTGGATCGAGTCGGGGGGATTGACCAAGCGTCCGCCCCGAATAGGTTCCATGACCACCACCGCCAGCCCCTTGGATGCAGCGTAGTGCAAGCCTTTGCGTCCGGCCTGCACGTCTGTGTCCATGTAGTTGTATTGAATTTGGCAAAAATCCCATTTGTCATAGGCATCAATGATCTCTTCAAAAACGGGGTAATCATCGTGGAAGGAAAAGCCAATGTGGGCGATGCGCCCATCGGCAATAGCTCTTTCGGCCCAAGGGAGGACATTGAGGCCATGAACTTTATCCCAGTTTTTTTTGTTTAGGGCGTGGAGCAGGTAAAAGTCAATCTGCTCGGTTTGGAGTCTCTCAAGTTGTTCATTAAGGAAGCGGTCGAAATCAGCTTCTTTTTCCACTTTCCAGCAAGGGAGCTTGGTAGCGAGTTTGACTTTCTCGCGGTATCCGCCCTTGAGGACACGTCCCACAAAGGGTTCGCTCTGCCCCTGATGATAGGGATAGGCCGTGTCGATATAGTTCACGCCGTGGTCAATGGCGTAATGAAGCATGTTGGCGGATTCCGTTTCTTCGATCTTGGAAGAGTCGTCGTCTATGGTCGGAAAACGCATGCAGCCAAAGCCCAGGGCTGAGCATTCCCAATCTAGCTGTCCAAATTTACGGTATTGCATGTTGTATCTCCTCTAATCTATTCAATCACCAGTACTTACGCGGTTCAGGGTAGTAACCCAACCGCGTTGGGCGTTTGCGGGTCAGCAAAGGACATTATGTCCAATACGATTGGCCTTCTACCCCACTTTTGGGGTAACCGCGTAAGTACTGAATTACGTATGTTGAGTAAAGCCAATGTATTATATCGAGAAATTGGCAAACTTCTAGGCAGTTTATGCACTAGGAATAAAATTCATCTTGAAAATTTCATGAATCTCTTGACATCTAAAACGTTTTAGGTGATAATGAGAAGTATCTAAAACGTTTTAGGAACAATTTACCACCCTATCACTCACTATGGCTATAACACAGCAGGATATAGCAAATAAATTAGGGATATCAGTGGCCACTGTCTCGCGGGCTTTGGGGGGCTATTCAGATATAGCCAAAAGCACACAAGAACATGTCAAAAAAACCGCCCAAGAAATGGGGTATCGTCCAAACGTTATTGCCCGCCGCCTCCAGAAACAACAAACTGACACTATTGGCTTCATTATTCCCACTCACGGGCCGCGTTTCTCCGACCCTTATTTCACCGAATTGTTAACAGGGATCGGCAACGAAGCCGCCGAACAAGACTATGATTTACTTGTTTCAACCAGAGCGGCGGGAAGTGGGGAAATGAAAATATACCAGCGCATGGTCAGCGAACAACGCGTTGATGGCTTACTGATTGTTCGCACTCGGCAGGATGACCAACGCATACGTTATTTAATAAAAGAAAATTTTCCCTTTGTAGCCTTTGGCCGCTCAGACACAAACGCAAATTACCCCTATTTGGACGTAGACAGTCAATCTGGCATTTATCAAATCACACAACACCTCATCGATTTAGGACACAAAAAACTGGCCTATATTAGTGCCCCAAAACAACTGCAATTTGCCCATCACCGTCTGACGGGGTATAAACAGGCCCTATTAGCAAACAACATTCCCGTTGATACTGACTTAATATTCTGCGGCGAACTCACTGAAAGCAGTGGCTATAAACTAGGGCTCAAAATTCTGACAAAATATAATGATGTTACCGCCATTATTGCCAGTAATGACCTCATGGCACTGGGTACCATGAAAGCTACCCGAGAATTGGGGTATGAAATTGGAGAAGATATAGCCATAACCGGCTTTGATGATGTGCCATTAGCTACTCATGCTCACCCACCCCTAACCACCGTTCGCCAACCCATTTATGAAATTGGACGGCAAATCTGTAGAATGCTCCTTCAAACTGTTAATAACACCCCTTTAGAAAATGACCAAGTTTTATTAAAGCCCGAACTAATCATTCGGGAATCTAGCAAGCTCAGCAAAGGAGGTGATGCATACTCATAAATTTAAAGATGTTTACCATTATATTATTCAGTATTCAGTATTCAGTATTTAGTAACTAAGGAGTATAAGGTGAAAAAACTAAGCTTGTTTATATTGTTTATCTTTGCACTTGGCCTACTTTCTGCATGCACCCCCGAAACGATTGAGGTAATCAAAACCGTTGAGGTTGAGGTCGAGAAGGAAGTCGAAGTTGTTAAAGAAGTTGAAGTTATCAAAGAGGTTGAAGTTGAAGTTGAAGTTGAAGTACCTGCCGGAGCCATAGAGAAAACCGTCATCGAGTTCTGGACCACCGACAACGAGGAAGATCGCGTAAACGTTTACGATGCGATCGCCGCGGCCTTCATGGCAGAACACCCAGAAATTGACCTGCGCATCATCCCCATCGAAGAAGCCGGCATCGCGCAGCGCATTGCGACCGCACAGGCCGCTAACCGCCTGCCCGATATCGTCCGCATGGGCATCGAGCGCGTGTCTACTTTTGCCGCTGATGGCATCCTAGATGAGGACGCCGCGGTTGCCACAATCGCCAGCATCGGCGAGGATGACTTCCGCGCTGGCCCGTTGGCCATGGTTGTTGATCCCGCTACCGGCCAGTACGCGGCTGTTCCCTTTGACGGCTGGATCCAGGCCATCTGGTACCGTGGCGATATATTCGCTGAGGCCGGTCTTGACGCACCTCTTTCCTGGGACGACATCAACGCAGCTTGTGATGCCCTCCCCGGCACAGGCAATATGCTATACGCCCTCACGCTCGGTACGGATCCTGGGCAGAACTACCCGCACCAGGTATTCGAGCAAGTGGCTATATCGAACAACGCCTGGCCCTTCGACGAGGCCGGCAATGTGACCATGAACACGCCAGAGATGATCGCAGCCCTGAAGTTCTACACCGATCTTCAGCGTTGCGCAATGCCTGGCCCACAGTACTGGCGCGGCGCCCGTGAGTCCTACGAGCTTGACCAGTCCGGCATGTTGTTCTACAGCACCTACATAATGGACGACCTGGTTGACGGCTCCGGTATGGAAGGCGGCGGTTCGGTTGAAATCCTTATAGAGGACCTGCCAGGCGTGACCGGTTTCGCCTCCATGATGGAAGGCCCCAACGGAGCTGCTTCTTACGGCCAGTTGGTCACCCTGGGCATCATGCAGGGCGCCGACCCCATGGCACAGGAAGTTGTCAAGTACTTCCTGACCGGGCAGAACTACATTGACGTGCTATCGCTGGCTCCCTTCGGCAAGGTTCCCGTGTTGGAGAGCGCAGTCGATGGCTGGTCGACCCTCAGCCCGTACTTTGCGAACTACTCGGATGAGACCCTTGGGCAGATCGCCGGCGGTTTCGATACGATGCAGCGCTGGCTCTTCCGCCCCGACTACGACGCCACCGAGCGTGCTGTGGTCGGCGACATCGAAGGCCGCCTGTTCATCCCGCAGGCCATCAGCAATATTGCACTGGAAGGCACTATGACGCCTGAAACCGCGGCTGAGTGGCTGCAAGAGCAAGTCGAGATGCTGCTGGCTGACCGCCAAGAGTAACTCGATAGTTTAGTAATGGGGACGCAGTTCCGACTGCGTCCCCATTTACTGATTTCAGGTAACTGCTCAAGCTGTAGACACTTGCGATGACCTTACCGAACACTACACCGTGCAGGGCTGCACGACACCGCACAACGAATTAGAAAAGCAACGACAGCCCGGCTTTATTTCAACTTTCTCATTCGTTATAGTGAAAGAGGGCAATATGACCATATCTACACAAACCATACGCCGACGATGGAACTCAGTAGAAGCCCGCGAAACTCGTCTGGCATGGATGCTGATTTGTCCAACCGCGTTAATAACCTTGGGGTTGGTGATCTTCCCAGCCATTTTCAGCGTTTGGGTCAGCTTTCATGACATTGGGCTTCACAACCTGAACGATGTATTCCACGCCCCATTCGTTGGACTGGACAATTACCGCAAAGTCTTCGAAGATTTTGCTTTCAAATTCCAGGGGATGCAAAGTTGGGGGGCCGCGGTCACCAGTATCGTTTATTCCTTCGCATCCACTATCCTGACCATAATAGTTGGGCTTATCGCTGCATTATTGCTCAATCGCCCTTTCCGCGCCCGCGGGTTGACGCGTGCTATCTTTTTATTCCCCTATGTAGCTCCCATTGTCAGCATAGCCTTCGTGTGGCGTTGGATTTTAGACCCCCGTCCATCAGGCGTGATAAACGATATATTAATGCGCTTGAACCTCATCGATCTACCTCAGGCATATTTAGCTACCCGGGGTCTGGCACTTGTACTGGTAATCATTTTCGAAGCCTGGCGCTATTTCCCCTTTGCCATGCTGATGATCCTGGCCCGATTGCAAGCCGTGGACAATACCATGTACGAAGCAGCAGATGTAGATGGAGCTAACACCTGGCAAAAATTCATCAACATCACAATCCCTGAATTGCGCTATGTGCTGGGCGCCATCTTCCTGTTACGGTTACTGTGGACCTTCAATAAATTCGACGATATCTTCCTGCTCACTGGTGGAGGCTTCGGCACGAAAGTGCTTCCAGTTCTAACCTACGAATTCAGTTTCCGGTTGTTCGACTTTGGTCGCGGATCAGCCACCGCCATGATCTTGCTGATTATCGTGCTCATTTTCATGGGCATTTACGTCAGTACAGTGATGAAGAGTACCGAGGAGTAAATCATGGATACACAAAGCAAAAATATCATCGAGCATCTGACTGATTGGATCACATGGCCGCGGATTGTCTTCGCCCTCACGCTGACGTTTTTTCTGACCAGCATATTATTCCCCTTCTATTGGATGATAAGTTCTTCGTTCAAAACCCGAGTTGAAATTGCTGGCAGGGAACCGGTCTACATTCCGGGCGCTTTGCGGTTAGATGCCTACAAGGAGCTGTTTGATCCCAGCCATCCAAGTTACCAGAACTTTATCACCAATATTCTCAACACGCTCAAGATTTCCATTCCCACTGCTTTGATTGCAGTAATCCTGGCCACCTTTGGTGCGTATGCCATCGCTCGTCTCCGTTTTCGCGGCAAAAACTTCATGCTCAACGGTATCTTGATGGTTTATCTCTTTCCTGGAGTATTGTTGATCATTCCGTTGTTTGCGATGCTGGCGCAAATGGGAGATCGCATCGGTTTCAATGTGCAAGACAACCTGGGAGTACTGATATTCACCTACCTAGCTCAAACCCTCCCAGTGGCACTCTACATGTTGACCAACTACTTCCGCACCATCCCTGACGAGATTGAACAAGCCGCCCTAATCGACGGCTGCAGCCGCTTAGAAGTCATCTGGCGAGTCACTCTGCCATTAGCCATACCTGCGTTGGTTTCAGTCAGCATCTATACTTTTATGATCGCCTGGAACGAATTCCTGTATGCCCTGGTGTTCCTCAACGACCATAGCATGTTTACCATGCCGATCAAAATCAACACCATCTTCAACGATCCTAGCCCGCGGCCTCACGTAGTGATGGCTGCTTCGACGATCATGACCATCCCGGTGGTTACGCTCTTCCTGGCTTTGGAACGCTTCCTGGAGGAGGGTCTGACGGCCGGCGGTGTTAAAGGATAAACCATCCATCCAAGAACGCGGACAAGTGATCCCCTGACGCTTACCCAGAACCCATACAAAAACGGTTTGAACATCAGGGATCGAAGATACAAAACAGACCCCAGGGAGCGAGAAAACCCCTGGGGTCTTAAACAATCGAACATAAGCCATGCGCCACAAAATCCGCTGGACATCACGCAAAATCGCTCAACGCCTGCGCTTGATTGAGTCATTGGTATACCGCCAGCGCCAGCCCATCCCCCCCTTCCGGTTCCTAAAACTTGATAGCCCCACGACGCCCCCTCCGGCCACCCTGGATGTTGATGACTCCGCCTGGGACGAGATTCCTGCGGGAACCTATTGGAGCGGCCCGCGCACCAACTTCATCCTGCGGACGAGATTCACAATCCCGGATTTGTGGAGGGGTGCTGGCCCCATAGCTTTATTCTTGCCCATTGGGATCGCCGGCGACTTCTCCCACCCCGAGGCTTTGGTCTACATCGACGGGGAACCCCTCGCCGCTTGCGACCGACACCACCAGGAAATCATCCTGCCCGAAAAGTATTGCGACGGCGAGGAGCATTCCCTGGCCCTGCACGGCTGGACGGGCGGCGTCAACCTGGGAATCGACCCGGATACAAAACTGCTCATGCGCCCCTGCGAAGTCGTGCAGATCCACCAACCCACGCGCGACTTTGTCACACTGGCACGCGTTGCCCTGGGTGTCTCCAAGCATCTGGAAGAGCGCGACCCCGCCAAACACCATCTGCTCACCGCGCTCGATGAAGCCTTCAAAGTCCTCGACATCCGCCAACCTATCGGGGAGGTGAACGTTCCCTCCCTCCGCCCCCCGGCCCCCAATCCTGGGGGAGTCAGCTTGTATCCGGCCATGGATGCCCCAGCCCCTAATCTCGGGGGAATCAGCCTTCCCCCCAAAGTTGGGGGGGCAAGGGGGCGTGAACGGATACCTGGGGAGGCCTTTTACGCCAGCATCCCCGCCGCCCTCGCCACCCTGCGGGCCGGGGTCGCCAAATCTGGCCCTCCCCTGGAAGTGGACATCACCGCCGTCGGCCACGCCCATATCGACATCGCCTGGCTGTGGATCCTGGGGCAAACCCGCCAGAAAGCCGCCCGCACCTTCCACAACGTCCTGCGGTTGATGGAGGATTTTCCCGAATTTCGCTTCGCACAGAGCCAGCCGCAACTCTACGAGTATATCCGGGGCGATTATCCCAAACTTTTTGCTGCCATCAAAGAGCGCATCGCTGAAGGGCGCTGGGAACCACTCGGCGGGATGTGGGTCGAAGCCGATTGCAATCTCTCCGGCCCCGAATCCCTGGCGCGGCAATTCCTGCTGGGGCGCAATTTCTTTCGCCAACATTTCGGCGAAGATGTTGATTCCCCCGTCTTATGGCTGCCCGATGTTTTCGGCTACGCCTGGAATCTGCCCCAGTTGATCAAAGAAGCCGGGCTGGAATATTTTTTCACCATCAAAATGGGCTGGAGCCAGTACAACCGCATCCCCTACGACTCGTTTTGGTGGCAAGGCATTGACGGAACCCGCGTGCTGACCCACTTTAGCACCACTAAAAACCCAGACAGCCCCCACGCTTCCACTTACAACTCCAACGCCACCCCCAGCCAAACGCTGGGGACTTGGCTCAACTTCCAACAAAAGGATTACGCCCCCCCTGGTGAGATCCCCCCACTGCTGATGTCCTACGGCTGGGGCGACGGAGGCGGCGGCCCAACCCGCGAGATGCTCGAAAACATCCGCGAGATGAGGCACTTCCCCGCCACGCCGCAAATCCACACCGGCAAGGTGATCGACTTTTTCCGAGAGCTAGAGGCTGTCAGTGAGAACTTACCCACCTGGAACGGTGAACTCTATCTCGAATATCATCGCGGCACCTACACCACCCAGGCCCGCGTCAAACGCGCTAACCGCAAATCCGAGTTCCTGCTGCACGATGCTGAATTCCTGGCAGTGTATGCTTCGATATTAGATATTGGGTATTCTTATCCTCATTCCCAGTTTCGACAGGCATGGGAATTAGTTTGTTTGAATCAATTCCACGACATCATCCCCGGCAGCAGCATTGGGCCAGTTTATGAAGAATCGTTGGAACAATACGCGCAAGTCTGCCAGAGTATGACCGAGATTCGGGATCAGGCTTTGGGCGTGATTGCCGCAAAATTGGGCGGGGATCATCTAGTAGTGAACCCCACCTCCTTTGCGCGAGGTGAGCCAATTTCTGTGGGAGAGGAGCTTGCTGATGTGGGCGCGTTGCCACCCTACAGCGTTAGCGCGTTACACGTTGAAACGTTAAACGTTCCATGTTCCAACATGCTAACGTGTAGCCCCGCATTGCTTGAAAACGATTATCTCCGCGTTGAGTTCGACAAGACTGGCGACATCACCCGCATTTACGATAAACTCGCCGCCCGCGAAGTCCTGCCCCCCGGCGCAATCGCCAACCAGTTCCAGGCTTTTGAAGACATCCCCCTAAGTTGGGATGCCTGGGATATCGACATTTTCTACGATGACAAGATGTGGCTGGCCGAAGCGGCAACCTCGGTGAAAGTGGTCGAGGCCGGGCCGCTGCGGGCCACGCTAGAAGTCCAACGCCGCATCCTGAATAGCAGCTACACGCAGCGCATCTCGCTGATCCACAACAGCCCGCGGCTGGACTTTGACACCCACATCGACTGGCAGGAACGCCAAATTCTGCTCAAAGTCGCTTTCCCCGTGGATGTGCTTGCCCCAACGGCGACATACGAAATCCAGTGGGGGAACGTGGAGCGCCCCACCCATCGCAACACAAGCTGGGATTGGGCCCGCTTCGAGACTTGCGCCCAAAAATGGGTTGACCTGAGTGAGGGAAATTACGGGGTCAGCTTGCTCAACGACTGCAAATACGGCCACGATATTCAGAACAACATCATGCGCCTGACCCTGCTGCGCGGCACCACCGCCCCCGACCCCGAGGCCGACCTCGGCGAGCATCACTTCGCGTACAGTCTACTGCCCCACGCCGGGGGATGGGGCGTGGATACGGTGCGCGAGGCGTATGCGTTGAATGATCCGGTGATTGTTTGGGCAAAACAAGAGGGTACAAGGTACAAGGGACTAGGTACTAGGGACAAGGAAACAAAAAGCCTAGTTCCCAGTCACTCATCACTAGTCACTACAAATCATCCCAACATCGTTATCGAAACCATCAAGCAAGCCGAAGATGGTCATGGTATCATTGTGCGGTTGTACGAGAGCCAGCGCAAACGCGGCCCCTTCACCCTGACCACCTGCTTCCCCATTAACGCGGCCTGGCGCACTAATATTCTTGAAGAAAACCAGGAAGAAATTCCAGTGGAAGACACGCAGCTTCACTACACGATCAAACCGTATCAGATTTTGACGTTCCGGTTGAGGCCCGAAAAGCAAATCGATTCGCTTTGCGTGCCGTTGGCAAAATCGACCCTGACCTGCGAAACCGATACTTCGCCTTCGCTCAGCACAGGCCTGCGTCGGTTAGCGTCAAAGGATAGGTTCAAACCATCATGTCTAATATTTTAGTTGAATACCAAAAAAGGTTACGTGAACGGAATATCCATCCCAATGATGTGACCGCGCAGGCTGAAATGGTAAATCCTGCCAGCCTAAAATTCGATCCGAATGGAAAGATAAAGCCGTTTTACGGCCTAACCTGCATTGCCTGGGTCGAGCAGGGGAGCCAGCTTTTTGAAGAATTATGCGATTTTCAGAGCCTAATTCAAAAGGAGCTTGAAGAAATAGGAGCTGGAGATGTTTTCTCTTTTCTTGAACCCGAGTCATTTCACATGACTATCTGTGACATTACCGCTAGCTCCTCACCTAGTCAACTTCAACAGATTCGTGATTGCACTCAACGGGTTCAAAACGCTTTTACGCAACCCAGAAAGCCAGAGGATATAACAGCGCATGTCCAAGGGGTCGGCCTATCCACTACGATTACGGCATTGGTTGACTTCAAGAGCGAAGTTGAACTTAAAAAAGTCCTCGGTTTGGAGCAAAAAATCAAGCAAGCCGCTCAAGTAGATGTAAGAAATTTCGCAGGACACATCAGTCTGGCTTATTGTGTCAAATCCCCCGGGGGAAAAATTAGAACAATCCAAAAATTATTCCTTCCAGACAAGGATATGTGCTTTGGCGAATTTTCTTTTTCTCGATTTGACCTCACTTATTTTGTAGACATGAATACCTTCATACCATTGTTGACGATAGACTTGGAGAGCGGTCAAGTTCATCCCCATGAATCCCCATGAATGAATTCATGGGCTACTGCACAAAACCCATTGAAATGGGTTACCATCTGCGTTTCTAACGCGCTTGAGCGCGTTTTGTCTCCTAGACGCCGAATTCATTCGGTGGCTAACGGTGACTGCATATCGAGAGTAAATATGACTACAAATAAAACTATCGGGATTTTCCATTACCAAGTTGGCCGCACTGACGGCGTCTCACTGGAACTCGAGAAATGGCAGCGCATATTCGAAGATTTGGGGCACACGGTCCATCTTTGCGCGGGTGACCTTGGCTCAGCGGAAGGGACCCTCGTCAAGGAGATGTACCACCATCTCCCAGAAATCGAGCGTCTAAACTACAACACGTTCAAAGAGTTGCGCGATTTTGATGCTGAGGGCTACAAAGAGGAACTTTGTCGTTGGGTCAATATTCTTGAAGAGCGTTTCCGCGAGTTCATTCGTGAGAAAAAGATAGACTTTATTATTCCTCAAAATGTATGGTGCGTAGCCGCTAACCCGGCGGTAGCTGTCGCGCTGGAACGTGTCCGCCGCGAATTTGACCTCCCAGCCCTGGCGCACAACCACGACTTCTATTGGGAACGGAATGAAGTGGCGCTGACTTGTCCAGCAGCCATCGAACTAGCCGACAAATACCTCCCTCCCAGAAGCTCAAAAATCAAACACGCCGTCATCAATAGCCTGGGACAAAAGGAATTGGCCGAACGCAAAGGCATAAGTTCCACAGTCGTACCCAATATCTTTGACTTCGAAGCCCCTCCCTGGGAAGCGGACGAATATAATAGCGATTTCAGAGAACGCATCGGGCTAAAAGAAAACGATGTCATCCTCTTACAAGCCACCCGTGTCGTAGCCCGCAAGGGGATTGAGTTAGCTATTGATTTTGCCAAGGCTATCGATTCTCCAAAACGACGCGCTCAACTTCAGGCCAAAGGCCTCTACAATGGACATCCATTCACCAACGATAGCCGCGTCGTGCTGGTATTGGCTGGCTACGCGCGCGACGATGTAAGCGGTGGATATATTAGAAAACTCATGGATAAAGCTCAACAAGAAAACGTGGATATGATCCACGTTGGAGACCTGATAGAACATGGCCGCCAAATCCTGGATGGGGAGAAAGTCTACTCTCTATGGGATAGCTATGTCTTTGCGGATTTTGTGACCTATCCTAGTCTGTGGGAGGGGTGGGGGAATCAATTCTTGGAAGCATTACGCGCCCGCTTACCCATTATGCTCTTCGAGTACCCGGTCTACAAGGCAGACATCAAGGACAAGGGCTTCCGGGTGGTCTCCCTCGGCGGCGAGGTCAAGGAGCGTAATCCCCAGGGGTTGGCGCGGATAGCGCCCCAAACCCTTGAGGCCGCCGCAGACCAAGCCGTGGAGCTGCTCACCAACGCCAAACTGCGCCAAGAAACGGTGGAGCACAACTTCCGGGTTGGACGCGAAAATTACTCGATGGATGCGCTGCGGAAATATCTCACGCCTTTGATGAAGGATTAGACAAAACCGGCTCTTTGGGATTTCGCGGGGTTTGTTTGTGAAACGCGAAACGTGATGCGTGAATTACTCTCTCACGTTTCACTCTTCACGTTTCATTTTGTTCTCAGCCCCGTGAATTCCTAGAGACCCACAAAACCCTAAGGGTCTTAAGTACATAGACCCCTAGGGTTAGGATCTGAAAATATTGAGGCAGTTATGCCCATGAAAAGATTCAAATCCAATCCCATACTAACGCCTATCGCCTCGCATCCCTGGGAAGCTAAACTGGTATATAACTCCGCTGCGTTTAGGATTGAGGGGAGCATTTATTTACTCTATCGAGCGCTCGGAAGTGATCATGTTTCCAGGCTGGGTCTGGCGTGGACACAAGATGGGACGCACTTCGAAAACCGCCTGCCCCACCCGGTCTTTGAACCACGCGCGGGCTACGAACTCCCCTCCGAGGAAACTCGCAAATCCAGGGACAGGGAAAAAGGCGGCTGCGAAGACCCCAGGGCAACAATTATCGGGGATACGCTATACATTACCTACACCGCCTATGGAGAGCTTTGTCAAATCGCGCTGGCCTCAATAAAAGTTTCCAAATTCAAAGCGTTGGTCAACTCCTCGGCCACGCGGCAAGTTTGGAACCAGGCCTGGACACGCCATGGATTGGTGTTCCCTCAACTTCCCGCGCAAGGAATTTTTAGCCGGAACGCTTGCGTCTTTCCCGTTCGGGATAATGTCTATGGCTTGATCTACCGAGTTGGGAAACAAGCCATGGGGATAACATATTCGTCCTCGCCGCTCGGGCCTTGGCCCATGGGCGAGACGCTGATGCAGCCCAAACAACCCTGGGAACGTGAACGGATGGGGATTTGCACCCCGCCCATAGAGACGCCCCACGGCTTGCTCTTCTTCTACCACGGGGTGGAACCCACCCCCCAGGTAGAGCCTACCCCCCAGGAAGGGCGCACCTATCGCCTGGGGTGTTTCTTCGCCCAATTCTCCCAGGATAAGAATGGAAAAATCACTCACTCTATCACCCGTACTGCTCAACCCATCCTAAGCCCAGACCGCGATTATGAGCGCAGGTCAACATGGTTGGAACCGCTTAACGTGTACGCTGTGTTTAGCTGCGGCGCTGTGCCGGCGGTCAACAAAAAAGTTTGCGAAGCAGATGACGAAATCATCATCTACTACTCCGGTGGAGACAGCAGGCTTTGCGCGGCCACGGCAAAAATTTCTGAGCTGGCACAACTAGCAGGCACATTGAAAGGAAAATTAAATGCCTAATACAACCGTTATCATACCTACCTACTGGGGCTGGCCGAGCGGACATCCGCCCCAGGCGAACGACGCGATTTTCGACCATCCCACCCCGCTGGACGGGGAAAGCACGCTCCCACGCCTCCTCGAAAGTCTAAGGCAGCAAAAAATAAAGGAGTTCAACGTCTTGGTCATCACCGCGACTGTCAACGCTCAGTTGAATAAAGCGGTTGAGGAAAAGGTTGCCCAACTGATTGCACCTTTTGAAAGCGATTA
>DAOUWT010000423.1 GCA_030666985.1 Chloroflexota bacterium | reverse complement strand
GCCGATCCTTCGCGAGCGTGAAAAACCATCGACGGATTTCCGCCGTACACCAGGTTTCGAGAGGGTACTAACCTGCTATGAAAAGTCCAATTGCCATGAGGAGGGGAGTGAGCAAGTTAATGATGATGTTTTGCCCCAAAGACGGGATCAATTTAGGGATATCGTTCGCGTGCTCGTTGGCTCCTTTGGCTGCCAGTACCGCCAAGGGAAGGGTGACCAATCCGAGCAGCGACCAGGCGGGCAGATATTTGAAAGCAACGCCTAAAATTATCGAGAGATAGGCGAGGGCCAAAAAGGCGGCGTAGACCTTGGCGCTAGTCTGGTTGCCGAACTTGATTGGCAAGTGTACGCGCCCGACTGTTTTGTCGGCTTCCGCGTCTGGGAACTGGTTGAGCAAAAGCAGATTGTTGACCAAAAAGAACGGCACAAATGAGGCCACCAAGGCTGAGACGCTGTAGCTGCCTGTCATTACAAAGTGTGTTCCCATCACCCAGAGCGTGCCGAAGCCAAGTCCGGGCGTGATCAGGCATAGGAACCAATTGCGCGTGATCCAGTTGGTGTATAAGTAGACGATGATCAAGCCAGCAATTCCCAAGGGGACGATCATGGCTCCGTGAACCATGAGAAAATAAACCCCTATCAGAACAGGGATTATAAAACTGACCCAGGCTGTTGTGAGGGCTGCTTTTTCTGCCCCGGGATTGGCTTGAAGCGTTCCGCTACCGCCGCTAAAGGGGGTTTTCTCTGTTCTTTCGTCAAGTCCGCTTTTGGCGTCATAATATTCATTAAAGGCATTGACGCTGATATGTGAAGAAACCGCTCCAATAAGGGCTAAGATGGCATAAAGCCAATTGATGCCTCCTGTTTGAACGTAGGCCGTACCAATTCCTAGGGCAACGCACATGGGAGGTAAAAGCAAAAAGGGTAGGCGCATGGGGCCTAAAATATCTTGTGGTGATAATTTTTCTTTCATAATATCCTCTCTTTTCATTATGTAATTACAGTCTATAGTTAAATGATCTGGAATAGAACGCAGATGACACGGATGGCGCAGATTTACGCGGATTCAATCTTTTGTTTTATGTTTTATCCGCGCAAATTTGCTTAATCCGCGAGGCCGTAGGCACATCCGTGTTCTATTTCAACAATGGCTAAGTTCACTATTTCTCTTCCAATTCTTTAATTCTTTCCTCTGACACGCCGACGCTGCGGAGCAGCAGAGTCCGCAGGGCGGGGGTGGCCCGGTCGGGTTCGGGGGTTCCGGTGTAGACCCAGCGCAAGACGACCTCATTGAGTGCCCCCATCCAGGCCCGGGCCGCGACTTCGGTGTCCAAGGGGGGAATGCTGCCATCCGTCACGGCTTGGTCAAGGTATTCTTGGATGATGCCGGCGAAGTGGTCGTTGATCTCGCGCCGCTTCTCTTCGAAAGTTTCGCCCAGTCCCACGGCCCAAACGAGGGCAATTTTTGCCAATTTGCGGTATTGGCTAAAGGTCTGCATACAAACTTTCAGGGCCGCATCCACGCGCTGGAGTCCATGTTCTTCTTGCTCCAGGGCTGTCCGAAGGCGCTCCTCAAGCAGGGATACAAATTTATCTATCAGGGCTAAAAAAATGGCATCCTTGCTGGGGAAGTGGTGATATACTCCGCCTTTGGAGGTTTGCGAGACTTCGACAATTTCGCTCATGCGTGCGTCGTGAT
>DAOUWT010000399.1 GCA_030666985.1 Chloroflexota bacterium | reverse complement strand
CCAACAGAGAGCTTGCCTCTGCAATCCAGTGTTTCCATTTGTCGCTTTATTTCTTCTTCAAACCGCTTTTGATCGTTACCGTTTTTTGTGGTCACGATGTGGGAATAAAGGGCGGTCGCCGGAACAAGCGCCTGCGAATTGGGCACGCCGATACGAAGTTGATGCCCGTCAAGGTCAAGCGTCTTGCCGGCCAGGTTGATATATTCCGCGACCTTGCTCACAGGCAGCCGGAAAACTAGATTGGAAGCAGGCGAAATGTTGAGCTGGCCGTTGCCCATATATCTGCCGCGTATCAAGCGGAGCCCGATATCACCTGTCTTATGGAATTCCGGCAGGATACGGCTGATGCCCGCAAACAGGGCATAGCCATGGTCAACTTTGACGCTTTGTCCAAAGACATGAAACCGTAAATCAACTTTCATTTTCGTAGTCATTTTGCCACACCTTAAAATTGAGCTGAGCGCCCTTGGGGCAGACTTCTCTGACAAGATTTACAGGATTTTTATTTATCCTGATTATCCCGTTGATCCTGTCTGAAAAATGGGATTTCCTGTACTATTGAATTAGCCGCCTACGGCGGGATTCCCAGCTATCGAGCTGATAAGCTGTTCGACTTATTAACTTATCGGCTTAATAGCTTCATCACCTTACCAACTATTTCATCTTGTCTGAAAAATGGGAATTCCTATACGTCCATAGCAGATCAGTTGCCTCGATCCGGATCAAACAGCCAGATTTCTAAGCAGTCTTTCAGCCTCAAGAAGTCATTGTCATTGGTAATAATGCCATGTGCCTTGGACTTGATGGCAGTTGCCGCATGGATTGCATCGGGCGTGCGGATTCGGTAAAGCGCCCTTAAGCGGGCTGCTTCATCTGATATCTCAGAAGACAAATTGACAACTTCCAAATTTGGAAAATTTGTCAATATGCGTATAAGGTCCTCGGCTCTTTGAGGGTCTTTTTCTCGATAGGCTGGAACGAGCAGTTCGGCAAATACCAGACTCGACATAACTGCTGAGAAGTCGCCTTGCTCAAGACGCTTAAAAAACCTTTTTGCTGTCTGGTAATAGCTTGGATGACGCTCAAGGAAATAAATGAAAGTAACAGTATCGACGGCATATTTATGGCCAAGTGGTAAGACTTCAGAACTCATCCGTCCCATTGATCACGCTCTTTTCTGAGTTCTTCCGAATACCCCTGCCAATAATCGGCGGCGCAACCGTCAAGCTCGGTCACAAAAGAAACTGGCGCTTTATGGATAGTAACACATCCTTCTTTCGCGGTGATTTCCAGCATGTCACCAGGTCTTAAATTCAATCTTCTGCGGATTTTGGCAGGTAATACTATTTGTGATTTACTACTCAACTTGGCAAGCGGCATAGATACCTCCTTTTTGCTTTACCTTAGAGTAAAGTACAAAATTCGGTTCGTCAAGAACCATGTTTTTTAGGTAACCGTTCACACCCCTGCCAGCCGACAGGCTTTTGCAGGGTTTCAACCGCGGGCAAGGTTGCACCAAAAGTCGTATTCTCAACGGATTGTGCTTTGAAACCCGTAAAAGGCTGTTGGCTGTCAGTGGGGGGGAGTGAATGATTACTTTTTTAGTGTTTTCGTACCTTCGTGATTTCGTGATAATTTTTTTCTTTTTCGTGTGTTGCAAATCCGAAGTATAACCGCACAAATCGAACGATTTCAAACCCATGTAATATCCCAAATCAGATAGTCGTTCTATCAAACCCAAAAGCATCTAATGTGGAGAAAAAAATTGGCTTGACCTCTATCCATATTTTGCGTAAAATGGAGAGTATGATGTCCATTTTTAAAGAAAGAGAGATTGCCGATTTCATTTTTTCAGATGAGTGGCTGGGCAACACCATGCTTTTCATTGCCGGTCCACGCCAGTGTGGGAAGACCTTTTTGGCCCGCAAGTTCCTGAAAGAAAAAGGCTGTTCGCAACTATATTACAACTGGGATATTGAAAAGATCAGGACCAGGTATCGGAAGGATCCGGATTTTTTTGTCAAAGAGGCATCGCGGTTACGAATTAAAAAACCTTATGTGGTCCTTGACGAAATTCACAAAATAAGCCGTTGGAAAAATATCCTTAAAGGCATCTACGATGAATATCAGCATCTGATCAGCATCATTGTGACAGGCAGCGCCCGTCTTGACCTTTTCCGAAGAAGCGGAGATTCTCT
>DAOUWT010000019.1 GCA_030666985.1 Chloroflexota bacterium | reverse complement strand
GCCAACCTTTTCGACTTCCGCGCCGCCCAACGTTGGCGTAACCTGCCCGCCGACTTTGTAAACGCGACTCAATTTTACCAGAACCTAAACACGAGAAAATCGCGCCGAATCCCCTAAGCCGAAGGCGGGGCAGCTTAACGCAGGGGTGCGATCCGTTTGACTGAAACGTTGTTTCTAAAAGGTTGGCATAGCCGTCTATTTGGAAACAGCGGAGGCTGGTCAGCGAAGAAGGCAATCTGGTTTGAGCCAGGCTGCCTAGTTCTTTGACAACTGAAGGTTCATATAGGTGCGATGATTGTATCATCAATCCCTATCCCTGAAGTGGACAGGTGCAAGCATTACCCTACGGCGGGCGACTGGTTCTCAAACGTCGGAGTGCAAGGGTAAAAAGGCGATAAGCTCCAAGCCGTAATGGGGCAACGCGCCGAGCACGTGGCTATGGTAAACGATGAGTGAAGGCATGGTTGAAGCGTCGTCATTGAGAACCTGCGGAAACGGCTATTGCGCAGGCCCAAACGGGAATGAGTTCTGGGTCACCAAATCCTCGCGTGGGTGATTTCCACCCCTCACGAACTCCGGCGTAAAGTGCCTACCTAAATTCACAAACCAATGAACCTTCGGAACGGAGTAACCCACCGATGGCTCTCCAGCACTAGCTGGAGTAGGAAACCATCTATAAGCCCCGGTGGAAAGGATGGCTCAAGAAGCTAATGCTTCGGGTAACGCCGAAGATATGCTGACGTGAGCCGGGTACTCAGGAAGGCAGAGGTCTTCAAAGCGTCAGGGCTTTAGACGCATGGGTTCGCCCGTAGCGAAAGCGAGTACGCTCAGAGGGCATCTGCCAAGTCTCAGTGATTGGAAAGGTTCAGTTACTGCGATGCCAATGACAATGGCCTGTGTACTCAGGAGCCGTGTGAGGTGAAAGTCTCAAGCACGGTTCTGAATTGGCGGCGGGGTCAGCGATGGCCCCGCCGACCATAACTTAGCCCGCATTTGAATTAGAAATCATAACGCAATCAATATAGATAATTTGTTTTGGGTCTCCCTGCAAAGAGTGTGCCAAACATGAGCGAGAGCAAGAGCGAAACCAGGATAGGCTTGACGACTGCAATTGTGAAGATGAAGTTGCGCGGCCCGTGTTTGAATTCTTTTACTAGTAGGATGGCGACGCGTTTTATGTTCATTATATTTCCTCGGAGATAAGGAAATTCCAAGAAAATAATTGTCCCAAAACTCGTGTTGCGTGATACGTGTTGCGTGAAGACTTCTCTATGCAATACAAAATACGCACTACGGGTTGGGATGATTTAAATCTTGGAACTTCCTAAGACAAACTTTTGGGACGCGGATAAACGCGGATAAAACATTAAAAACTAAAAAACATGATGTGGCTTTATCTTCGCGAAGCACACCCTTGGGGTGACTGACCAGCTACCTATCACTCAATGCCATTAAGTTAGTGGTAGCGACTACAGCCAACATGGATAGCGAAGGTTTGTAACCGAGCGGCATTCCTCTGGCAAGCGGCACCGTTCGGTCAGGAGACCTTCACTATCCCCAAACGATGGATTCAGCAGCCTTAACTTAATGACATTGACCTATCACTGACCGCAGGCCTCCAAATTACCGAATTAGGCTATTGCACAACTTAGGAAACCTTCGATCATTTTGGGTGCGCGGTCAGGAGACGCTGCGCACAGCTGGAACTTGTTTTTTGCCTTTTCCGTGGCATCCGCGCCAATCCGTGTACAAAAATGTGGGTCTCTAGGAATTCACGGGGTTCCGTGTGAGTTTCTGCTCTGAGGGCGGCTCATTCTGAGCTAGGCACTTCCCCGTACCCCGCCCGCAGGATGTGGCCATCCTGCTCGAGCGTACCGAGTACCCCGTGAATCCCCAAAGAGCCAAAAATGTTTTTATACTACGAGGTCAGTTTAGCTCCATTGCTTAGTTTTTTATCGCAATTTATTTTTCAGGACAGTTGCGCCCAACCAGAGAACAACGGCGTCGAAAGCCAGGAGGATGAGTAGATTAGGCCATAAGTCAGCCCAGCTTGCGCCGAAGTTGGCGGCTTTATGCAGTGTGTCGGCCAGGTAATGGGAGGGGATAAGTTTTGCCCAAGCGGTGACTGTTCCGGGGAAGAGTACGCCAAAGGGCGGCACGCTCAGGACGATGATGGCTGGGATACTCCATCCCACCACGGAGAGCAGGTCTTTGGCGACCGAGGCCATCAAAAACCCCAGCCCCGTGACCATGAGCGCACCCAGTTGTCAATGTCAAATCGCTTCCAGTCGATTATAATATTCTAATGAATAAGAAACTTCGCAGTTTGATTTTCGGGATTTGGGGGATTGCAGGGGGATTGGCGATAACGCTGGGCTTTTTCTTTCTCCGTGGGGGGATAGGCTCCGCCCCGCCCCTGGGGGAGAGGCCTCGCCCCAGCGATACGTCTACCTCAACTTCAACGCTTCCCCACCCGGACACGCCTTCCCCCACGGTTGCCTTCACCCCATCCCCCACCAGCACGCTCACCCCCTCCCCTACCCTCCCCCCCACGCCCACGCTCACCCCTTCCCCTACCCTTCCCCCCACGCCCTCCCCGACCCCAATCCGCCCAATGGTGATTGGTCACTCAGTCGCCGGCCGCCCGCTCGAGGTCTACCAATTTGGAACGGGGCTAAGCGAGCGGCTAATTATCGCCGGCATCCACGGCGGGTACGAATGGAACACGATTGCCCTGGCCGACGAGTTGATCGCTCATCTCGAAGAACACCCAGAAGAAATCCCAAGCGGGGTGACGCTCTATATTCTGCGGGCCCTCAACCCGGACGGGGAGGCCCGCTCCCAGGGGGCTGCGGGACGCGCAAACGAAAATGGCGTTGACTTGAACAGGAATTTTCCCGCTTTCTGGAGCGTTGACTGGCCCCGCGATGGGTGCTGGGATTTCTTGCCCATTACGGCTGGCACATCCCCTGTCTCAGAACCTGAAACGATGGCGCTGATGGGGTTCGTTCAAAGACACAATATTGATGCTCTTATCAGCTACCACAGCGCAGCCTTGGGCATTTTCCCCGGCGGGAAGCCGCCTGACCCGGCCTCGATACAATTGGCAGAAGCTGTTGCAGCGGTTAGTGATTATCCTTACCCGCCTATCAACACCGGCTGCGTCTATACCGGGCAATTGACCGATTGGGCCTCCCAGGAGGGGATTGCGGCGGTGGATATTGAACTTAGCAATCATCAAGAGACAGACTTCGAGCAAAATTTGGTGATTTTGTCTGTGTTTTTGGGATTTATGCCGTAGGGGGGGATGCGTGTTGCGTGTTGCGTGGTGCGTTGCTAGCTGTGGCCCGCGCCGCAGCGAGATCAATACCCCCAGATTCTCCACAACCAGGGAGGCGCTGCCGGCCCTGGTCGCATCGACAACCCTCTCCTTCAATTACCCCATTAAACTTCATTCTCAAAGCAACCCTGAAAAATCTATCGCCCTATCTGACCAATCTTTAGCCTGCACTGAGAGCAATAAGCGTTGGTTGGGGTTTTGGCTACTTTCATCCCACGCTTTTAACCAAAGGGTGAGCATTCTTTGCATCCTGACCAGTTCTGCGGCGGTTTCAATTTCAGCTTCGGCTGCTGTCCATTCTATGAGATGCCTGGCTTCGTCTAGCAAGTCTGCAACTACATTGGGGTCATTTGAATTTCTGGCAGAAGAGGAAATTCGTCCTAGCGTTGCCGCTAAACCACCCATACGGCGAGGGAAAGGGTCGCGCAAAAAGCGTTTTCGGAGTTTTTCTTTATTTTTCATCATCTTATGCCTCCTAAAAGTTCACGGGGTTCATAGTTCCCTGTTCCCTAGTTTCCTAATTCCCTGATTCCCAGTACCTAGTCACTGGTTCCTAATTTCCTCCAACCGACGCTCAGCCTCGTCCCGCAACCCCTCCAGCGGAATCAAAGCCCCCATATTCTCCACAGCCAGCGAGGCGGAGACTGTCCCGTACAGGCCCGCCTGGAGGATGTTTCCCGTTTTTTCTAGCCCCACGAGAAAACCTCCTCCGAGGTTTTTGGAATGCAAACCTCGGAGGTCTGCCATGTCGGGATGGGGGAGGTGAACGTTTACCTTTTATCTCCCATGACTTGCCTGGACGGTTTTCAACCGCCTCCCATCCTTTTGGGATGATTATTTTTCTGGAATTCCCTTAGGGGGTCTGCACAGCGAGCGTGACGGTTAATGGTGTTCTAATACCAAAACAGGCCGGGGAAGTACCCCGGCCTGCAGTTTGAACTTACGCTGAGGTTGCCTAAAGCTACTCGCTAGGTTCTATCATAATGGTCACCGTAATCATGCCGCTATCCTCGTCTGCAATAATATTCAATTGCAAGGAACTGCCATCCTTTGTCCAGGTCTCCATGAGCATGTTTTCCATACTTATGACCGTCCCGGCTTTGGCCCAGCCCATAGATACCATTTCGGCGGCATAAAAATCAACCACGGCCTGGAAATCACTTTCTATCTCGTAAACTATGATGTCGCCCATTACGGTCTTATTTTGGGCGTTTGCCATGATTGGAACATCGCCAACCGCGCCACTGGTTTCGGCTCCTGCCTCGGTTCCTGTTTCGGCTTCGGCTTCTGCGGGGGGTTCAATGACCATGTCAGTGTTGACATCGGTGACGTTCATGGTCACAAAGAACTTTTCCACAGGGTTTTCGTCCGTGACTTTGTTGGTGATCTCGATTTCATAACGCACCATAAAAGCGGGGAGTCCACTCTCTGCCGCTATCCAAATTTCTCCGTGAGCTTCTTCTACTTCTTCATCTATTTCGCCTGCAAACCCAGCCATTGTTTCATCAAATTCATAACGCCGGCAGCGAATCCCGTTTACGGTATCTTTGCCCAAATACTTGGCGCCTGCAAGGTCTTCTTCGCTCAATTCTTCGAAACCCATTGAGTCGCCAAGGAAATCATCTTCGCCTTCTTGCACTTCGCTATAAATCCATTCTTCACCAAAGCGCATCCATTGCTGGTTCTCAACTTGGATGATCTCTATGCTTTCTGATGGGTCTTCACCCATTCCCCCGGTCATAATAGTGTGTTCGGCTGCTGGTTCTCGGGTATGAGCAACCTCAATAATTTGTTCTTCAACCGTACCATCGGCGTTTTCAAAACGGAACTCGACGGTCAAGCGGTAACTGTCCAACTCTTCCATGGCGAGGGGATCGTATTCACCAGATTCACCGGCATCTTCTGCCGCCGCATCTTCTGCCGCGGCATCTTCTGCCGCGGCATCTTCTACCGCGGCATCTTCTACCGCGGCATCTTCTACCGCCGCTCCACCAGCGTCTTCTCCATCATCTTCCAGCACTTCTTGGACTTGCTGGCTAGCTTCTTCGACGCCTTTTATAATATTCGTCAGAGAGCAAGCGAGGGAAAACACTAACAATACAACAATTAATCCAAATATCCATTTTTGTTTCATAATATACTCCTGTAATAAAAAATTTTAAGTTGGCCTCATTATAAGCGATGATATATTAAATGGCAATTGCCCTGTGGAATCCGGCCAACGCGGTTGGTCTACTACCCCACAAGTGGGAAACACCAGTGTACCAACCCCCAATTTACAAAACTCTTATATCCGCGTTCATTGACGAGGCAAGCCCTGTGATTTATAATTTTTCTGCTCCCAACATGGGGAAGTGCTGGAATTGGCAGACAGGCACGGCTTAGGACCGTGTGCCCTCGTGGCGTGTGGGTTCGACCCCCTCCTTCCCTACTTGTACAATCAACCTAACCCGAAGGGGCGTCAGCGTTGACGCCCTGTTTTAATGTAAACGTAGATTATATAGCGAGGTCAACCTTGAATATAGAAAAAACTTATCTGGAAGATGAACACCAACTTAAGGTAACAGCAGAAATAGAGCAAGACGCCTTTGACAAAGCCAAATACTTGGCCTCGAAAAAATTATCAAAGGGCCTGAAAATTTCCGGATTCAGACCTGGAAAAGCACCTTATAAGATGATCGTCCAACACATGGGGGAAGAACACATTATTAACGAGGCCATAAAAAGTCTTTTAGATAATGTATACCCTGAGATTATCAACGAAATTGATGAAGAACTCTACAACCCGGGCCAATTACAAGAGATTCAATCTTTCGAACCGCTCATTTTCGAGATTCTGATCCCTCTTAAACCTACGGTGGAATTAGGGGAATATCACTCAATCCGGATTCCATACAATCCTCCCGCTGTGTCCCAAGAAGATATTGACGAGGTCATTAAACGGCAGCGGTCACAACAATCCACGGTGAAAGAAGTAGATCATCCCGCCGAAGAGAATAACATTGTGGATACCAAGGTCACTGGTCGAGTGGCAGACGCCGATCCTGAAGACGAAGAAGCGCACGTAATGACCAACCAGCCTCTGCCAGTGCTTGTCAAATCAGCAAATGAAGACAACAGCAAAGAATGGCCTTTCCCAGGATTTTCGCGCCAGTTGCTAGGGGCTTCTCGAGGCGATACGTTGGAACTAATCCATGAGCACTCTGAAACAGAGGCCGTTAGCGAAGATTTACCCGGAAAAGAGGTACTCTACACGGTAAGCATAGAGAGCATCCGAGAACGGGTACTCCCTGAATTCAATGATGAGTTTGTCCAATCCAACAGTAATTTCGAAACTGTAGAAGAATTTGTTGATGCGCTCGAAGAAGGCATGGGGGCACAAGCTCAAGCAAAGTATGAATCCGCCTACGTTGGGAAAATCTTGGACGCTGTCTTAGAAGTCAGCACTGTGAAATATCCCTCCCAAATGCTGGAAGATAAAGTTGAAGCCAAAATTGAAGATATTAAAGCAAGGTTAAAAGCCCAGGAGTTGGAGATGGAAACATACTTGGAAATGCAAAAAATGAGCGCAGACGACCTGCAAGAACAAGTCACTTTAGAGCTTGAGAAGAGCCTTCCGAAGAGCTTGTTGCTAGGAAATATCTTCGATAGCGAAGACCTTAACGTCACATCGGAAGACGTGACGACAGAATATCAGCGCATTGTCGATGAGGCTTTTGGAAGTGAGGAGTCCTCAGATCGCAAAGCCTTTTATAATAGCCAAGGCTCTGTGAACTTGCTCAACTCTATTAGCTCGAGAATGACCACGGATATTGTCCTGAACTTCTTGCAAGCTCTGGCAAAGGGTGAAGATGTTTCGGGGTTCAAGAAATCTACGGAGGAAGAGACTGAAGTGGTCGAGGAGAGGCAGGACACCGGGGGGGAGGCAAACGCTGAGGGTGCGGTAGACGCCGCGTGGGAGGCAGACGCTGCCGGAGAGATTCCCCCCTCCGCTACTGCACCAGCCACCCCCCAGGATGGAGAAGAAGCCTGAGGGTCAGGTCTAGCTACAAGATGAGCACCCCCTCCCCCGGACAGGCTTTTCATCCCCCACACTTAAAACCAAAGTAATTTTAGGAGGTAGTATGAATTACCAAAATCCAATGGCGCAAATCCCCATGGTAATTGAGAAAAAGGGACACAAAGAGCGCTACTATGATATATATTCGATGCTGCTGCAGAACCGCATTGTGTTTGTGGGGACGCAGATTGTTCCCCAGACGGCTAACCTGATTATTGCCCAGTTGCTTCACCTGAGCAGGGAGGATTCGGAAGCGCCTATTCAGATGTATGTTAATTCTCCCGGGGGGGGGATTTACGCCGGGTTGGCGATTTACGACACCATGCAGATGGTTCCCAACCCAATCAACACGGTGGCGGTGGGGGTTACGGCCTCGTTTGGGACGGTTCTGCTGACTGCCGGCACACACGGGCAGCGCTATGCCTTGCCCCATGCCACGGTTCACTTGCACCAACCTTTGGGCGGATTCCAGGGTCAGGCTACGGACATTGAAATCCAGGCTAAGGAGATTCTGCGCTTGCGACAACGCCTTAACGAAATTTTGGCTCACCACACCGGGCAAGATGTCGAGAAGATCGCGGATGATACGGAGCGGGATTATTGGATGACTGCTGAGCAAGCGGTTGAGTATGGCTTGGTGGATAAGATTTTGGAGCCGCCTAAGAAACAAGCTCCCAAAGAAGATGATGCTGAAGCGTGAAACGTGAAGACGTGAGGAGTGAAGGGGTTTGTCACGTTTTACGTTTTACGTTTTACGCATCACGAGATTTTGGAGGAGCAAGAATGCTTTCTTTTGATGTTTCGCGATTGCGCGGTTTGATCTTGGATATGGATGGGGTGATTTGGCAGAAGTACCAGCCCCTGGGGGATTTGCGGACTATTTTTGAACGCATCGCCGCAGGGGGGTGGAGGGTGATTCTGGCGACGAATAACTCCACCCAGTCGCCCGCAAATTATTTGGAGAGATTGGAGGGTTTTGGCGTGAAGCTGGCTCCGTGGCAGGTGATCAACTCCTCCCAAGCCACGGCGCGTTATTTGAGCGCGAAACACCCCTCGGGCGGATGGGTGTACATCATGGGAGAAGATGGTTTGCACCAGGCTCTGGCTAGGGCAGGTTTTCAACACTCTTCCGTTGAGGAGGAGGTTCTGGCCGTAGTGGTTGGATTGAACTTGGGGATGGATTATGGCACAATAGCCCGTGCCGCAAAATTAATTCGGGGTGGAGCTGCATTTATTGGCACCAATCCCGATAAAACTTTCCCCACTCCCCAAGGCCTGCATCCTGGTGCAGGAGTAATGCTGGCGGCAGTGGAAGCGGCCTCAGGCGTGAAGCCCACGGTCATCGGCAAGCCCCAAAGCGGCATGTACCGGGTCGCCCTGGAGCTTCTAGGAACTTCCCCTGCGGAAACCCTGGTCGTCGGCGACCGCCTGGAAACGGATATAGCCGGGGCGCAGAAGGTGGGCTGCCACACGGCCCTGGTTCTTTCGGGCGTGACTTCTTTGAAGGAGGCGCAGAGTTGGTCACCCAAGCCAAATATCATCGCCCAAAACCTCGTTGAAGTACTGGATGTGCTCATGTCCGCTAATCTACGCTAATCTTTTACGTGTTGCGTGTTGCGTTTTGAGAAGGTTAAGAAATTGAAATGGGTTACCACCGACATTCGCAACGCGCTTCAGCGCGTTTTGTTCCGTAGACACCGAATTCATTCGGTGAAGACTATGAAAAATCTCATTTACAACCTAGACCTCGAAACCATCCAGCACACTCTCGCCACGTGGGGAGAACCCAGCTATCGCGCAGACCAAATTTGGAAAGGGTTGTACCAGCATTTATGGACTAAAGCGGAGCAATTCACTACTCTGCCGCTGGCACTTCGAAATAAATTAGGTCAAGAATATGCTTTTAGCCACCTCCAAGCGGGGAAGGTTCTGCGTGCCAGTGATGGTCTGACCGAGAAGATACTTTTCCGCCTTCCAGACGGGCCGGCCATTGAAACCGTCCTCATGCACTATCCCTTTAGGAACCGTCAGGACCGGCACACGGTTTGCGTATCAACGCAGGTGGGGTGCGCCCTGGGATGCGCTTTTTGCGCCACGGGCCAGATGGGTTTCAATCGCCACTTAAGCAGCGGGGAGATCATTGAGCAGGTGATTTATTACGCCCGTCAATTAGCTGAAGGTGGACAATCGCTCACCAATGTCGTCATGATGGGCATGGGGGAACCGTTCCACAACTACGATGCCACTCTGGACGCTATTCGACGCCTCAACCACCCAGGGGGGATGAAGATGGGGGGCCGGCGTTTTACGGTCTCAACGGTAGGGCTGGCCCCGGAAATTCGGCGTTTTGCAAAGGAAGGCTTACAAGTCAATTTGGCCATCTCGCTGCACGCCGCAGATGATGAGCTGCGTTCCTCAATGCTGCCCATCAACGCCAAATATCCCATCCGCGAGGTATTGAACGCCTGCCGGGAGTACGCGGAGGCAACCAAGCGCAGGGTCACTTTCGAATGGGCCCTGGTCAAGGATGTAAACGATACTCCTAAACAAGCTCGAAAATTGGCGCGTCTGCTCAGAGGTATGCTGGCTCATGTCAACGTTATCCCCCTGAACCCGACCAATAAATTTGACGGGGAAGCAACCACGGAGAAACGAGCCACGGCTTTCCAGGCTGCCTTAGAAGAAAACGGCATCCCATGCAGCATTCGCCTCCGGCGGGGGATTGAAATCCAGGCTGGATGCGGGCAGCTTGCGAGTAGGAGGGGATATTAAGGATTGAGTATTGGGGTATTGGGTATTGGTATATTGGGAAATCGGGAAACTGGGAAATTGGGAAATTGGGAAATCGGTAGATCGGGAAATCGGGGAATCAGGAAGCAGGAAGCAGGAAGAATCGGGAGTTCGAGAGCCAGTAACCAAAATAGCCACTCTACCAACATACCAACTTACTAATCTACCAACTTACCAATCTACCAACCCACCAATCTACCAACTTACCAATCTACCAACCCACCAATCTACCAACTTACCAATCTACCAACCCCCAATATACCAACCTCTCTTTTTCGTGCTACAATATATAAAGATTCCCTTTTATACATCTCAAGGAGGAGTTATGCCAAGCCAAGCCTTTCGTTTGATCTTTCCTCAGCAGCTCTTAAATGAGCCAGTCATCAACAACCTCCTGCGTCAATATAATTTCACGCTCAATATCTTGCAAGCCAGCATTACAACAGACAAAGGTTGGATGGACATCCAAATCACCGGAAAAACCGGCGAGGTCGAGAGTGCCATCACGTGGCTTAAAAATCAAGACATTGAAGTCCTCTTGCTTTCCAAATAAAGATACTTAAAAGGAGGAACCAGGGATGCAGACTGCGCGGAGGTGACAGTCACTTTCAAAGTGACTGTCACCTCCGCGTACCCTCTTCACAATGCCTATGAGCGAAAAAAAACATTCCTCTCACCAACTTGCCCAATTTGGAGCTAAGTTCAAAAAAGGCGCATACTCTCAAATGGCGGAAACGTTCCGGAACCTCCATCCCGCCGATCAGGCAAAACTATTCGAAGACTTAGACCCCAAAGCCCAGCTTAGCCTTCTCCAGCCTCTCGAAATCGAAGAAGTAGCTGATCTTTTTGATGAGTTAGACGATGATGATGCCGCAGAAGCCGCAAAAGATTTATCGCTGCCTTATCTGGCAGACATCCTGGACGACATGGATCCAGATGAAGCGGCCGACCTCTTAGGCGACCTCTCCGCTTCCAAAATGCAGCGTGTCTTGTCGCTCATGGAGAAAGCTAGCGATGTTCTCCCCCTCCTGAGATACCCCGATGAAACCGCCGGCGGGCGGATGACTACCGAATATCTCAGCTTAGACCAGGATACAACCGCAGAAGAAGCCATTCGATACCTCCGAGAATCCGCTCCTCCTACCGATATTCCCTACTATCTCTTTGTGGTTGATGTCGCCAATAAATTAGTGGGCATTACCGGATTGAGGGAATTAGTGTGCGCCACACCCCAAGACCCTATCTCCAGGATCGTGGATCCCAGCGTAGTCTCGATCATAGCCACAAGTGACCAGGAACAAGCCGCGCGGCTCATGCAGCACTACGACCTCTCCGCTCTCCCAGTGGTCGATACGGAAAATACACTCTTAGGCGTTATTTCTCACGACGATATCCTGGACGTCATGGAAGCTGAAGCCACAGAAGACATTTATCGTCTGGCCAGCGTTTCCGACACGGCCATAGAACCAGACAGCGGCCTTTTCAAACAACTCCACGGGCGTTTGCCATGGCTGCTGCTCAATACTCTTACGGCATTATTCGGGTCCTGGATAATCAGCAACTTCGAAGACCTCTTCATACAAGTAGCTGTCCTGGCATTCTTCCAGTCCATCGTTGCCGCCCAAGGCGGAAATGTCGCCAGCCAGAACGTAGCTATGATCGTCAGGGGATTAGCGATTGGGGAGATGGACACCAAGAAAATCTGGCCCGTATTATTCCGGCAATTATCCGTAAGTATATCCCTCGGTCTCATCATTGGGGGGTTGGTGGGAACTAGCGTGGGAGCGTGGCAGGGGAATCCATATTTGGGCCTGGTGCTAGGTTTGGCACTGCTGGGCAACATGATTGTCGCTGGCGTGGTGGGGACGTTGGCCCCCATCATGCTCCAATTGGTCGGTTATGACCCCGCCTTGGCGTCTACCGTGCTTGTCACCGCTCTCACAGATAGCATAGGCTTTCTCATTTTCCTCAGCCTTGCCAAAGCCTTCTTACCCTTCATTCAACAGTACGTTTAGACACGTGATACGTGAAACGTGAAAACGTGAATTCACGCAACACGCTTCACGCATCACGCAACACGTTTCACTCTTCACGTTTCATAAAAGGTGTACTATGACTGCAAAAATAATCCTCAACCCTTACGCCAATCGCTGGCTGGCAGCCAAGAGACAACCCGAACTAGAAGAAGCTCTGAATTCATCTGGGATAGAATACGAACTGATAGTTAGTGAGTATATTGGGCATACCATCGAGTTAGCGGCTCAAGCCCGCCAAGAGGGATTCTCCCCCATCATTGCCGCCGGAGGTGACAGCACATACAACGAAGTTGCCAACGGTATCCTCCAAGACCCAGGCGAGGGAGATCTGCCTCATTTTGGAATCATGCCCATGGGAACGGCCAACGACCTGGCAGACAATCTCGGTATATCAAAAGACTTATCTGAGGCCGCCCAACTTATCGCCCAGAGACACACCCGGCAACTGGACGTCCTCCAGGTCAATGAGCGCTACTTTTTGAATAACTCTGGGTTGGGAATAGAGCCTGTCATCACCATCATCCAGAGCAAGATGAAATACCTGAGGGGCATCCTTCGCTATCTTGCAGCCACACTTCTAGGCATAGCCCAGAACCCGCAATGGGAAATGGATCTAGAATGGGATACAGGACAATACAGCGGGCCGGTGACATTGGTATCTGTGGGCAATAACCCCCGGACAGGAGGGCTGTTTTACACCGTTCCCCACGCCTCACCCTTCAATGGCAAATTAACTTTCGTGTATGGAGGAGTTGAAACCCGGCTCGAATTATTGCTATTGCTGCCAAAGATCATGAAACCAGCCGGAGAAGGCAACTACATCAGCCATCCTGACGTACACGAGATCGAAACCCAGGAACTCACCATCCAAACGCGCCCCTCTACACCTGTCCACGCCGATGGAGAAATCATCTCCGAAGCCATTCACGAACTGACCTACAAAACCCATCCCGCACGACTTCCCATGTTGCTCCCATAGGAGTAATTATTCAGACCCCGTGGATTTTTGGGGGAGGGGGACGGGGGGAGGGGTGACCAACCCCCAAGCGTGGCACGCACGCCCAAGCGGGGACAAACCCTGGGGACTGGCACCACGCCGGGGCATGGCGTTGCAAATCCCCAGCCGTTTGCACCTCCACCAATCCCCAACAGAGAACTCGGGACCATGCCAAATCTAACCAAGTGGCTTCCCATTTTCTAGCACTTATTGTAAAATTCCAATATGGAAGTTCAAATTGCTGTCTCGAAAATAAAAAAATACGCCACCTCAGCAAGCGGCGACACAGCCGAAGTCATCGAGCGTCCCAACGGCGGGATGTCTGTCGTTCTAGCCGATGGACAAAGTTCTGGTAAAGGCGAAAAATGGGTCTCCTCCCTGGTAGTGCGAAAAGTGATCCAGTTCCTGGCGGATGGCGTCCGGGATGGAGCTGCGGCTAGGGCAGCCTCAGACGCCCTTTTTACAGAACGCGCTGGGAAAGTTTCAGCCACCCTCAATATCCTCTCGGCAGACCTTCAAACCGGAACCTTAGTGATCACCCGCAATAACCCCTCTCCTGTGCTTTTATCCCATGGGCAAAATATCAAATACCTTGAAAGTGAGTCTGACCGGGTAGGCTTACGCCGAGATACCCGCCCCATGATCACTGAAGTCCCCCTAGAAGCAGGTTTGACCGTGGTCGCTTTTACAGATGGATTGATACATGCTGGCTCTTATGGGGAAACCATGGATGTAGGCACTAGCCTCCAAGCCAAGTTGGACACAGAGAATCCTTCCGCCGAAGGAATTGCCAACTCTCTTGTAAACCACGCCGTCAAGCTAGATAGAGGACGCCCACACGATGATATTAGTGTTGTGGTCCTGCGAGTGACCTCAAGCACCGAGAATCTAATCCGCAGGATGACCGTGCATTTGCCTTATAATTCCTTAGGAAAATGATCCCTAACCCGCCTACTATCGCTGTGGTTGGGCCTTGTGCCTCAGGGAAATCAACCCTGATTGCGGAGCTAAAAAAAAGAGGCTACACGGCCAAGCACATTGCCCAAGAGCACTCCTTTGTCCCCAATTTATGGCTTAAACGGGCGAGGCCTGACATCTTGATATACCTGGAAGTCACTTATGCCGTCTCCAAACAGAGACAAGGCATAAGTGAATGGCCTCGTTCCTTATACCAAAAACAACTCGAACGCCTCCGGCATGCTCAAAAGCATGCCGATTTGTTTTTAAACACAAATAATCTCACACCGGGGGAAGTCTTTCAGCGCGTGCAAGAATATCTCGATAGCCTGGAATAATCTACAATTAGGAGTAGCGAATTAGGAGTTAGGAGTAGCGAGTTAGGATGCGCTAGACGCAATTCGCAATTCGCAACTCGCAACCCGCAATTCGCAACTCATTGCCCAGCCACATTCATGAACTGCTCTAAAACCTGACGGAGCATCGGTTCGGGGAGGGCGCCCACTTGCTGATGAACTACTTTGCCACCGGCAACAAAGAGCATGGTCGGGATGCCTCGAACGCCAAATTTGCCGGCCCACTCATTGTGGTTATCAACGTTAACTTTGGCTACCACAAGCTTTCCAGCATACTCTTCAGCAATTTTCTCCAGAGCAGGAGCTACCATTTTACAAGGCCCGCACCAGGGAGCCCAAAAATCTACAATCACCGGAACATCCGACTGCAAAACAGTTTCCTCGAAAGCGGCATCTGTTACATTTACTGGTTCATTATTCATAATTTCTCCTTTGTGCTAGACATAATTTGATAAGAGGAGCGAATTTCTGCTGTCTTTCCTAGCATTGCGCTGGCAGAACAATATTTCTCTTCGGAAAGCTTAATTGCCTGCCGGACAGCTTTATCGGTCAAATTATCTCCCCATAACAAGTATTCAATCTCAATTTCAGTATACACCTTTGGATGGACATCAGCGCGTTTAGCACGGATTTTCACCTCGAAATCTTCAAGATTTTGGCGTTTTTTACCTAAAATATGGGCAACATCTACTCCAGTGCAGCCGGCCAATCCCGCCAAAAGCATTTCCATGGGCGAAAGGCCGCGCTGGGCACCTAACTTACCCATAAGTGCCTCTCCTCCTTCAGCGTTAAAGCCTTTGAAGGCCATGCCTTTCATCCACTTAGCTTCAATCTCTTTCCATTCATTGCTCATAAAATAGACCTCTCTTCCAGCTATTGGCAAATTCTTAGCCAACGCAATGACGCACATTGCCAACGCAATGACGCACATTATGCCACACAATCTCTCAAATAATATAAAAACAATATTAATACGAGCAAGCTAACCAATATACCTGTTTCCCAATATACCAGCCCCCAATATACCCATTTCTCCACAGCCCCCATATACATTTTCGCCAAATAGCTTTATAATGCCCCAGATAAAAATTCTAACTCTATGAATGGAGATATTATGCCCCGAAAGATTAAAATACTTTTACTGCTTGCCTTAGTTTTCGTCAATGCTTTTCCCTTTGCGCATACGACACAGGCCGAAGAACCGGTTATCTACGCCGTGCTCTTTTATTCAACTACTTGTCCACATTGCGAACAAGTGATCGACGAAGTGCTGCCCCCCTTGGTAGAAAAATACGGTCTCCAACTCCAAATCTACGCCATCAATACCTATGAGGAAAAAGGGAGCCAACTATACCAGGCCGCAATTGATGAATTCCACATCCCTGACAATAGGCGCGGAGTCCCAACGCTAATTGTTGGTGAGCACGTTTTAGTCGGGGGAACTGAAATCCCTGCGCAACTTCCGGGCATTATCGAGGAAGGCTTAGCACAAAGCGGTATTGACTGGCCCAATATCCCCGGCCTAGAAGAAGCCCGCAATGCCCCCCCAGAAAGCGAAACTGCGCCTGAAAATACAGATACTGTTACCGTAAAAGAAAAATTTCAACAAGATCCTGCAGGGAATACGCTTTCTGTGATCGTTCTCCTGGGGATGGTTGCCGCCCTCGTCGTCCTCGGCATAAATTTCGAGAAATACCCCGTCTCCATGCGCATCATCCAATACCACTGGCTCATCCCCGTCCTCGCCGTGATCGGTCTGGGGGCAGCAGGCTACCTCTCTTACGTGGAAGTGAGCCAAACCGAAGCCGTCTGCGGGCCGGTCGGTCACTGCAACACCGTCCAACAGAGCCAGTACGCCACACTCTTCGGTTTCCTCCCCGTGGGAGTCCTGGGAGCCATCGGCTACGTAATGATCTTCTTAGCCTGGATATTCCAAAAATACGGCCCCCAAAGCTGGAACATGCAAATTACCACCGCGCTGTGGGGATTGACACTTTTCGGCACATTCTTCTCGGTTTATCTCACTTTCCTGGAGCCTTTTGTAATTGGAGCCAGTTGTTTGTGGTGTCTAAGTTCTGCCATCATCATCACCATCCAACTGTGGCTCAGCACTGATCTCGCAAAACTTGCTTGGCAAAAACAGTGAAATAGCAGGTGCATTGCACTTCAGGATTTTAGAAGTGCGTTGCACCTGAATCACAAAATATAGGCTGTTTGCCAGTGACTCGATGTGCAACGCATCAAAAGAAGATGCAATGCACATCTCTATTTAGCAAGCACAAAAAAACTATGCACGAACTTGCCGTAACCCAAAGAATCGCCGAAGTAGCCCTCCGGCACGCAAAAGAGCACAACGCCACCCGTGTCAGCGACCTCTACCTGGTGCTGGGCGACCTCTCCTCGGTGGTGGATGACTCTGTCCAATTTTATTGGGACATTGTCACCAAAGACACCCTCTGCGAAGGCGCCACGCTCCATTTTAAGCGTATTCCCACCAAGCTGCGCTGCAAAGATTGCACCCACACCTACACCCTCACTAACGGGAAATTAAGCCTTTGCCCCCAATGCGAAAGCGCGAACGTTGAAGTCTTCCAGGGAAAAGAATTTCGCCTGGAAAGCATAAATATCGAATAAAAAGGAAACCCCCATGCCCAAAAAAATATCCGTCGTCGAAAAAATTTACAACGCCAACGACCAGCTAGCCCTCGAAAACCTGGCTCAACTTGATGAAGCCGGCGTATTCAGCATCAACCTCATGGCCTCTCCCGGGGCCGGAAAAACCTCCCTCATAGAACGCACACTAGAAGCTCTCCGAGATAAATATAACATCGCCGTCATAGACGGGGATGTCGCCTCCAGCATCGACGCTGACCGCGCCGCCGCAGCCGGAGCGACCGCCGTCCAAATCAACACCGGCGGTTCCTGCCATCTCCACGCCCACCTGCTCCGCAACGCCCTCCCCGAACTTGACCCGGAAGAATTTTACCTCCCTATTGCCTAAAATGCTTGCACCCTTATTTGTCCCGCCGGCTTTCAAATTGGTGTCTACAAGAACCTCCCCTTATTTTCCCCACCATCTGG
>DAOUWT010000324.1 GCA_030666985.1 Chloroflexota bacterium | reverse complement strand
TCCCTAGTCCCTAGTCCCTAGTCCCTAGTCCCTAGTCCCTAATCCCTAGTCCCTAGTCCCTAGTCCCTAATCCCTAGTCACCAGTCCCTAGTCCCTAGCCCCAATTCTTCCAATTTCTCTGCCGTCGGAACACCATCCTCGTCCCAGCCACGGAGCTTATAGAATTCGGTCAGCATTTCTTCCAATTCCACAACCTCTCCCTGGGCGGGGCCGGTGGGCATGGGTTCTTCCAGCATTCTGGGCGGGAGTGTGTCGTCGGCTTTGTCGAATCCCGCCTTGACCAGGAATAGGCGCTCCAGGTTATAGATGCGCTCCCCCGCTTCCAGGATAGATTCCAGGGTGTAATCGGCTCCGGTTGTGTAGTTCATGGCTTTGGTGAGATTTTCGGGGCCTATTTTGACTTCCGTATTGAACATATAGCGCACGGATAAGAAAACGCACAAACCCGCGGCGTCAATGACGGCAAAGGCGTCTTCCCAGTGCTTGATTAAGGCTGGCTTATTCTTGATTGTGAGAGGGTCAATTTTTTCTGGGACGCCAAACACCTCCGCATAGGCCAGGTCGCCGGCCATGTGGGAGGCGCCGATATTCGAGGTGGCGTAGAGCAAGCCCATGCCCTTGGCTCCACGAGGATCATAACCAGGGAATTCGAGTTTCTTGGCCGTAATTGAAAATTCAGGATGACCATATTTGGAGGCCAGGCGGTAACTCCCCTCAGCTAGCGTGTTGCCAAAGCCCTCTCGCATCGCCATCAATTTGAATGACTTGATCACCGCGTCGGGGTCTCCAAAACGGAGTGGGTAGCCAATATCTTCTTCGGTGAGGTAGCCTTTTTCGTATAGCTCCATGGCAGCCGCCACCGTCATTCCCGCTGTGATTGTGTCCAAGCCCATTTCGTTGCAGACATAGTTGGCCTTCGTCACCGCAGCCAGATTGTCGATCCCGCACGCGCTCCCAATGGCGGAGATGGTTTCATACTCAGGCCCTTCGCCTTCTCCCCCATATTTCGGGTCGTCCACTTCGGTGAGGCGGCCGCAGGCAATGGGGCAGCGATAACAAGCCTTGGGGCGGATGAGGTATTTTTCTTTCAACGCGATGCCGTCAATTTTGTCTACGCCTTCGAACTGACCGCTTTGGAAGTTATGGGTGGGGAAGATGCCCATTTCGTTAGTCACCTGGGGGACGTAGGCCGTGCCGTACTCGCGCAGCGTGGAGCCGGCTTTCACGTCCGCGCCGACTTTTTTGTTAAGCTCACGGCTGAATTTGCCCATGCCATCCTTGTCAAAGAGGGCTGGGTTTTTCTTCCCCTGGACGACGACGCCCTTGAGGTTTTTGCTGCCCATCACGGCCCCAACCCCCGACCGAGCCGCGGCGCGATGCTTATCGTTCATAATAGCCGCCATCAGAGCTAAATTCTCGCCAGCGGGGCCAATGCAGGCCACCTTAGCTTTGGGGTCCGTCTCTTCGAGCAAGATGTCCGTGGTCGTGGGGACATCTTTGCCCCACAGGTGTTCGGCGGAGCGGATTTCAACCTCGTCTTCATTTATCCACAGATAAACTGGCTTGGGCGATTTTCCAGTGAAGATAAATAAATCAAATCCCGTGCGCTTCATCCAGGTGGGGAAGTCACCGCCAGAGTTGGAGTTGGAGATAGCTCCCGTAAGCGGGGACTTAGTGACCACCATGTAGCGGTTGCCCGTGGGGGCGGGTGTTGCCGTTAGTGGGCCGGTTGCAAAAATCAGCACGTTTTCCGGCGAGAGCGCGTCCGCGGCGGGATACATGTTTTCATATAGATACTTAATTGCCCAGCCTCGGCCTCCGATAAAATCTTTGGCCGTCTTTGGATCCAGCGTCTCGGTTGTTATTTTGCTTTTCTCAAGGTCAACTTTCAATATTTTCCCATGCCATCCGTACATAAATTTGCTCCTTTGATAAGTGAAACGTAAAACGTGATGAGTGATGGGTTCTTTGCAGTATCCAAGCTTGCTTGGACATTTACGCCACTACTTTTATCCGCCCGCCATTGATGGAAAGGCGGCAATGACATCGTTTTCATCAGGAACGTGATCAAGTCCCAAAGTGCGGCCGTTGACCAAAATCACGCTGCTGCTATCCAAGGGAATATCAAATTGACTGATAATTTCCCGCACGGTGGTACCTGGCGAGACATTCAATTCACAAGTGCCATTCTCGCTTCCGGGAGGGAGATGTTTTCGATATGTTGCCATCAATTTAACAGTGACCTTCATTTAAATATCTCTTGAAAATTGTTTAGGAACGCGGTTCCTCGTCCCCCTGCGGGGATGCTTCGCGAATGAACCGCGTTCCTAATTCCTGATTATTGCAAATCGCCAAAGCGAGGAGACCAGCGATAACTAAGTTTATAAGACTTTCCGATCACCAAAGTCTCAGTCTCCCGAATACCGGGCACGGAGTGAAAGCCACTTGTTATCAAATTGACGAGGTGAGAAAGATCACGGCAAAATACTTCGACGATAATATCGTAAGTGCCCAGCACCATCACAAGATAACTTACCTCTGGCAAAGCGGTGATAGCTTTGGCGACTTTATCTACATTCCCAATATCTACAGAAATACCAATAATAGCAGGGGCCTGGAAGCCAAGCACAAATGGATCGACGATTGAGACGGTGTGAACGACACCTGTTTCAACCAGGCTTGCATAGCGGTTTCGAATTGTTGATTCAGAAACCCCGGTTTCCTTAGCAATTTTTGTAAAGGGGGTTCTTCCGTCTTCCTGTAAGAATTGAAGTATCTTGACGTCTAGTTCGTCCATAGGTTTGCTTGTTTGCATAAAATCAAGAGAGGTAAATCCGTCGATTCGTACTAAGCTTATTGCGATAATCGTGATGACAGTAGGATATTATCACGAACTTAGCCCTATGACAAGCAATTAAAGACGAAATCAGCACCAAGGAGCGAGTGTGATGTGGAAGAGAGACAAAAGTTCCCGCCCCAACCCGCACCCGCACCTGCAATCCGCCTCTCCCAGTCCGCACCCGCACCCGCTCCCGCACCCGCATCCGCACCTGCAATCCGCCTCTCCCAGTCCGCACCCGCACCCGCACCCGCACCCGCATCCGCACCTGCAATTCGCTTCTCCCAGTTCGCAATAGCACACGCAATCAGTCAACGAAATTGACAATTACGTGTGTACTTGAAAATACGAGGTTTAATAGGATG
>DAOUWT010000390.1 GCA_030666985.1 Chloroflexota bacterium | reverse complement strand
TCACTCCTCACTCCTCACTCCTCACTTTTCACTCTTGCCCCTCACCAAGCGGGCGAAGAGCAGGCTCTAGCCAAGCACGCATATCACTGAAAAAATCCTCCGGAACTGGGAGCGGCTCATATTGTGCCCCGGTGCCAAGGGTGAAATGGGGAATGTAATATAGTTGTGCGTTGTTTCCAGTTTCCATAGATTGAAAAGCAAATATCAAATAGCGTCCATCGGGACTAAATTCTGGGTCACGATAACAACATTTTCCATTAATGGGGTTAACTTTTTCATCTCCTGTATGGCGGTCAGCATTATAGGTATACAAATCTCCATAGCCGTCATTGCGAATAAAACTGGTGACAGCATAAAGATAGCCGCCGTTATGAGCAAAATTCTGCAAATAAGGAGAGGATGAATAATTATCTATTGAGAAACGCCCAGCGGGAAACTCATCTACCCTATTAGGTCGTTGGTTGCAATTATTGATTTCTAAAACTCTGACAGCATCCCCTTGGATTCCTCCCACTGGACTCATAATCATGACTGCTAGATATTTTCCATCTTGAGACCAGTGAACGTCTTTAACTATCTCTGGTTCCCCTGGTATTATCTCCCAAGGATTGAATGCCGCACACTTGCTCATATCTTGTAAATGAGTGCTATAACGTGCCTGGTGCAAAAGATCAACATCAAATGGAAGTATGTACAGCTCTGTATCGACACTAATAGCAACTTGTTCGCCATCAGGTGAGATGCCAAAGGCGTCTACAGTTTTTGCTGTCTCTAAACAAGTCAAATAATCAACACGCTTGCTTTCTACCTCCAAGCTCCAAACACATATTCCAGAAACATAATAAAGGGTTTCTCCATTAGGATGCCAGCTCAGGTCGTGTTTTTGGGCGCCATCGGTGGTCAATTGCTCTAAACCGCTGCCATCAAGGTTCATGAGCCAAATGTCATTAGCATTTAGAAAAGCAACTTGAGCAGCTCCGCCCTGTGCTGCGACCTCCGGGGCGCTTGCTGTAGCTGTGGGGGAGGGCGTCTCGGCGCCAAGCGCGGGGTCTGTTGTGGCAGTCGCAAGTGACTGAGTAATTGTAGGTGGAATCTCCGTCAATGTTGGCGTGGGGGATGAAACAACCGCTGCGGCAGCTACCTGCGTATCCGTAGCCTTAAACGCGATGGGGGCATTTTCCGGGGTGGGGGATTTTTCAGAGGGTGAGGGAGAAAACACCGCGGCCAAAGGTCCCCCGCCCTGGAATCCCCAAAAACCCAGCATAAGGACAGCTATTGCAGCAAGCCCTACCGTAACAAAGGCTCCAATAAGGAGAGGCCTCCGGTCCTGTTTGGGCTTTGCAACCATGGGGGGAGCCTGGCGGGGCAGGGTTGCACTGGCCGGCGTAGCACTGATTTTTTTCAGAGTGGTCTGTAAAGTAGGATGTTCTTGTCCCTGGACAGCGGCTTCGAGAGCATCGACCATTTCAGTGACATTGGCAAAGCGATCATCTGGTTCTTTAGCCAGCACCTTTGTGAACCAACGCTCGACCATATACGGAACTTCAGGCTTTACCGCCGAAATATCTGGAACCGGTTCTAGGACATGCATCATCATCACTTTAGCTGGAGTAGTAGCCTGGTAAGGCACGTGCCCCGTCAACATCTGGTAGAAGATGATGCCCAAAGCATATTGATCGCATCGCCCATCCAGGTCTTTATCACCCTGTATTTGCTCAGGACTCATATACGCGGGGGTTCCCAAGATATTCTCCCCGGTGAGAGTGTGGCTGGATTCGGTCAAACGAGCAATCCCAAAATCGGACAAATAAGCATTATCGTATTGATCAAAAAGGATATTGCCAGGCTTCATATCCCGGTGAATCACGCCATGTTTGTGGGCCGCATCCAAGGCTGGCCCTAATTGAGAAATAATCTTAGCAGCTTCAGTTATAGAAAAGCGGCCCTTTTTTAGCTTGTCTCCCAGGTCCCCGCCGGACATGAGACGCATTACAATATAAGGCTGCCCGTCTTCTTCGCCAAAATCATAGACAGGTACAATAGCCCCGTGCTCGAGGGCCGCGACCGTCTTGGCTTCGCGTTCGAAACGGGCCCGGAAGAGACCATCATGCAAAAAGGCACGCGGCAGCACCTTGACAGCGATTTCACGTTCAAAGCGAGGATCAATGGCCTGATAGACTGTGGCCATTCCCCCTCGGCCTAATTCTCTTTGGATTTCATAGCGACCAATTTTTTCTAAAGTCATGGAGTTATTTCTCGATATAGAAGATAGAGAGCAGGAATATTTTCTTACCTGGTGATTATAACAGATTTTTGGGTAAATGGACGGGATAGCTCACAATTGGGAGTGCTAAAAAGTTGTTGGTTAATTTCTGCCCC
>DAOUWT010000379.1 GCA_030666985.1 Chloroflexota bacterium | reverse complement strand
GGGGGCGTAACCCATGTAAAGGTGGTCACCCGGGGAGTGTCCGCCCGGGGGGCGGAGGGGGGTGTTGGGGGGGATGCCCACGCCCAAATTTGGGATGCGCTGGTATTCACGGGCAATGACTTCGGGGGGAAGACGTTATTGGGGGATGCCTCCGGCCATCATCCCGCCGATGACGGGGAGTTTCTCGAAGACGGTGACGGGGTATCCGCCCCGGGCCAGCCTCTCAGCAACAGCCATCCCCCCCGGGCCTGCTCCCACCACGGCCACACGTTTCGAATGGCGAATGGCGAATGGCGAATGGCGTCCCCCACCCTCTGTCTCCGGTCTTTCATTTTCCAGTTCCCAATCTGCCAAAAAACGCTTGAGGAGCCGGATGGCCACGGGTTTATCCACCTCTGCCCGGCGACAGTTGATCTCGCAGGGATGGGTGCAAACCCGCCCGCAAATTCCGGGAAATGGGATGGCGTTTCGGATGAGGTTGATGGCTTCTTGAAAGCGTCCCTGGGCGGTGAGAGCGACGTAACCCTGAACGTGAATGCCGCCCGGGCAGGCGTTGGCGCAGGGGGGCTTGCCCAGTTTGTCGATAGCGGCGCACTCCGGTTGGCTGTCCAGCAGGTGAATGGCCTTATGCTCTGTGCCCGGCGCTGTGACCGGGCAAACTTCAAGGCAATCGCCGCAAGCCGTGCATTTGGTCAGGTCAACGTAGCGGGGGTGGCGGCGCAATTCCACGTGGAAACGTCCTCCGCTCCCTTCGATGCGGTTGATGCGGGTGTTTGTCCAGATGTTGATTTTGGGGTGTTTGGCAGCTTCCAACATTTGGGCTTTCAGCAGATGTTGGGGGATGGCTGCGGCTCCCTCTCGCCCCAAAAAAGGGGAGGATTCTATCAGGTGGACACTTAGACCGGAATCGGCTAAATCGAGAGCGGCTTGGAGGCCGGCTGTGCTGCCGCCGATGATGAGGGCATCTTTAGTCACGGGGTTTTTCCTTTCTGTTCAGCTCTGAGGGGAACGCGGCATACAGTAGTAGCCGTTCGCCAGTTCCCCGGACTCCGCCCGCAGGGGCTACGGTGTACAGCCCATGGGCTAGTGCCGATCCTGCTCGAGCTTCCTTAAAAACCAAATTATAAATGGTGAATGGTGAATTATGAATGATTGTCAATTTGTAACTACTTAGGTGTCATTTCGAACGAAGTGAGAAATCTTGCATCCATCACCAAAGATTTCTCCTAATTCAGCCAGTATTTGGCTGAAACATCCTCGTCGAAATGACAATGAGTGAGTAGTTACGTCAATTTACAATTTACCATTCGCAATTTACCATTTGCCATTTCTTTGAATGCGTTATGTTTCTAAACCTCGCTCATAACCAATATCAAAGACTTTGGCGTTCAAATCCACAGTTTTGGGTGGGACAGATTCTATCACGGCCTGACGCATGGCGTCCCGGTTGACAACTCCGACCATGGCTGTCCAAAAGCCAAGCATGGCCGTGTTGGCGGCGCGATTGTTCCCGGCCTGAGTGGCTATTTTTGTGGCCGAGATACCATAAGTGTCTATATCTGTGCGGTGGTCAGCGGAGAGGGTGACCAACTCATCGTCAATGAGCAGGATTCCCCCGGGGGCCAGGTCGGAGACGTATTTAGCGTAGGCTCCTTGTGACATCATGATCATGCTGGTAGGCTGCATGATGTGGGGATGGTGGATGGGGTCACTGGCAATGACTACCTGTGATCCCGCCGCGCCCCCGCGTGCCTCCGGGCCATAGCTCTGGGTGAAACAGGCTTCCAATTTATCGTAGAGGGCGGCGGCGCGCCCAATGATCTTGCCTGCGCTCATGATTCCCTGCCCGCCGAAGCCGCCCAACTGCACCTCGGTGCGCGGTATATGACCGGCCTGCACGGGCAAGTGAGGACGTTCATCAAGGGCTTTCTTGGCCCTCAGCCAGGCCTTTTCAGCGCGGGCGTCGCGTTGGTCTATGGCATCCTGAAGACTTGGTCTGTGCTCATCCAGGAACTCACCCTCGACTATCTCAGTTATCACTCCTGTCTCGCTGACTTTGACGCGGGCATCCTTGGGATGAATGCCATGGGCCGTGCGGCCTATTTTTTGGTAATGTTTCAATACTTCCAATCCCCTGCGCCTCAAATTCTCTGGGTCAAGGCCCTTACCGTCCGGATTCCAGCGGGCGTAGGCCGTGGAACAGGGAGCAATGACCTCTACAAAGCTGAAGCCAGGATGAGTTAAAGCTTTACGGAGAGTCCAGCCTAATTGCCGGGCATGGAGCGTAGTCCAGCGAGCTACAAAGGAGGCTCCACTGGCCGCCGCCAAATAGGGCAAATTGAAAGGATATTCATAATTCCCGTATTGGGCGGTGACGGCCCGGGCCTCGTGGGGCGTGGTGGGCCCCATTTGGCCTCCGGTCATGCCATAGATGAAATTGTTGACACAAACCACGGTGATTCCCAGGTTGCGGCGGGCTGCG
>DAOUWT010000325.1 GCA_030666985.1 Chloroflexota bacterium | reverse complement strand
TGTACGCGGCGGTGGAGTAGTATTCGTGTTGGAGGAGGTTGAGTGCGGAGGTGCTGGGGTGCTGGGGTGCGGGGGGGGCGGCGGGGGGCTTCGCCAGACGGAGAACCGAGGACAGAGGACCGGTCTCCCGTCCTTTCCCCGTCCCTCGTCGCCCATCTCCTGTCCCCCTCAACGCCTCATAAAGCAACGGCGCCACCCCTTCCGTCTTGGCCATCACCGTGAGGAGGTCCCAGTCCTCGCCGGTGCAGGCGGGCCAGTCTACCTCGGAGGCGCGGTCGGTGAGGGTCTTGCAGATGGCGTCAAAGACTAGGGCAGCGCGGCCGGGGTAGGCGTGGTATTTAGAGGCGGTGATGGCGGGGTAGTTCATTTTTTTGGGGGGGAAGGAGGTGGCTATACGCAACGCCAGGGAGTAAACAGAATATAACGAGAAGGTGTTTAATCGCAAGAAACGAATCTACGCAGCAATTGGCAAAGGAATCTCTTCACCCTCACGGCGGGCAATCTCAATAATGGCGTTGGTATCGTCATCTTGCCACTGACGTTCACCCACAGCCATGGGCTCAATGCGACTATCTGATTTTGCCCGCAATTCCCACAATAAGTCCACCCGTCTTTTATCATAGGGACCATCAAATTCAGGGGCAATCACTAGGATATCAATATCACTATATATATGTGCATCTCCACGGACATGAGAGCCGAAAAGCACGGCTCGATTGACACCAATACCTGCTTGATGAACGATCCCTAAGTAATCTTGAACAATCTCTAAAATTGTACGTTCAACCATTCTAACATCACCCTTGCTTTTTTTAATTCCTGTTGGGTTGTCTCGATATTCGGTGCTGGTGGAAGCATGTCTGGATAGCGACCTTCAATTTGATAACGATCAAAACGAGCCAGAAAATTAAGTTGGTCTTGAGATAAATCCAATTCCGCCAGTTCAGCCAAGCGCAGAAGAGAGTGGATACGTGGTGCAAGATCATTCGTCACCCGGCAAATGTTCGCCTTCAATGTTTTTTCCAAGGCCAAATGTGCAAAAAACAAACTATGACGAGTTCGGCCCAAATTTGCCAATTCTTGTGCTACTTGCCAATCTTCAGCAGCACCTCCTCTCCAATTATTTATCTGTTTCTGAATATTGATCATAAGAATATTATAACAAGAAGTCAGCTTCTTCCATTCGGTCGGTGAGGGTTTTGCAAATGGAGTCGAGAACAAGGTCGGGGCGGGCGGGATAGGCGGAGTATTTGGAAGCGATGATGGCGGGGTAGTTCATTTAGGTTTGGACGCTGATTGACATGATTCAAACTTTTGGGACGCTGATTTTCATGATCTGCATGATTCATACATTTTGGGACGCAGATTTACATGATTTGCATGATTCATGCATTTTGGGACGCAGATTTACATGATTTGCATGATTATGTGCTTTGGGACGCTGATTGGTAGGATTTGCATGATTCTTTTTTGGGGTTTGGGACGCTGATTGGTGGGATTTACAGGATTAATGGGACGCAGATTTACATGATTTGCATGATTTTTTCTTTGTCACAAATTGCAGACAGTCCATCATGGACGAGCGGAGATATTTGAGGTGGGTAAGCCGCGTTGTTCCAAAGCAGCGTAAAGATCACGCATACCCAGCCCCATTTCCTGGGCAAAGTATCCCAGACTGATCTCACCTTCTCCAAACCTCTTATAAAGTTGTTCTAAACGATGCTCAAACCCCAAATTGATCAATTCGGCGAGAAACCGAGTAATCTCATCATCCGCTCCTGTTGTTTTACGACGTTCTGCTGCTCGCAAAATTTCGTCCTTAACGGGAACCACTACTTTCAACATTTTTCAACTCCTTCAGATATGTCAGGCTGTGTTCAATCACACCTTTCCGATATCGAGGCCGGATTGTTTCCAGTATAGCCTCTGCTACACCAGGAGTCAATCTCGCACCCACAACCGAGTCAACCACCAAATCAGGAAACATCCAGGTTTTCAATCCCAGCCTTGCAGATGCAATAAAAGCCAAGTAATCATCCACTACAAGAGCTTCTGCTTCTCTAACTTGATTACAGAGTTCAATAGAATCGCGCTCGCCATCACCTAGGGCATAACTTAACAGGTGTTGCTCCCATTTTCGCTCGACAATCGCTAGTACGCGGATATCGTTTCGTGCAATCCGCTCACCAGCTACCGCTCCATCAGGGTATCTAGCACCCAAAACTGCCACTTCTTCTTCCACACTTTGGGGAATCAAAACTTTACAGCCTGACAATAGATAGTCGATCACGAATTCTCCCTGAACTTTGAACTTGCAAGCTGTGATCAGTGGGCCAGTATCAAAGACAACAGTTAACATAAAAATTCAATCCGCACCTGTAAAAAAAAGCATCGTGGAGGTAACCGTTCACTCCCCTCTGGTAAAAAACGCGAGATATGTCACTCTGAGAGAACGTATTTTGTGAACGAAGAGTCTCCCACTCCGAACGGGGAGATTCTTCGGGAAAAACCGCCCTCAGAATGACATACCTACGAACGTTTATGGATGGGGTGTGAATAATTACTCGTGGAGCACTATACATGATGACAGCAATCCCAATCCCCCACCGGTCACAGGGGCAGGTCGGGATAAATCGTCTGGGCCAGGGCGGCGCTCCTTCACTGGGGTTCAGGACATGCTTTGAGGAGGATGACGGGGATCTTTCGGCTTTGCTCAGGACAAGCATCGGCGGCGGTAAACATCATCAACAAAACCAGCAGGGGGAGGGTGAGAGCCCAAACGGTAGGGGCAATCCCAAACCAAAACATCATAGCAAATAAAATCAGGAGGGCGATCCCAAAGTCAACCAACTTTCCTAAAACCGGGGCGAGGGGCACCACCAGGTGCGTTGCACTTTTTCCTTCGAGTACATTGCACCTGGTGATTCCGACCCTCCCCCTTAACCACCTGTCATTGCGAGTGTCGCCACAGCGCGTTTGGCGCTGCTCAAAGAGACAGAAACTTTATAGCATGTCATTGCGAACCCCGGTTTTTGGGGTGTGGCAATCTCCCTGAACACTATGCCCTCCGTCATCCGGGAGACTGCCGCGTCGTCTTGGCCAAATACAGGCCAATCCTCCTCGCAGTGACACAACGAGTTTGGGGTGTGGCAATCTCCCTGAACACTATGCCCTCCGTCATCCG
>DAOUWT010000089.1 GCA_030666985.1 Chloroflexota bacterium | reverse complement strand
TTGGGCGGGACTGATTCCCCCGTGGGTGCTGGTGTAAATTATACCCCCGTGGCTCTGCAAGGTGAAAGTGGAAAATGACCAATATCTCGTGACCTGCTTCTATCCCATCCAGGCCACCCAAAAATTCTGGTTTGATCACCAGACGTGACTCCGCCGCGCGGATGGATTCTCCTGATGTGGGGGCATCAAACTCGTTTTCGACGTGTCCGATGGGGGTGAGGGTGATTTTTTGAGAATGCACAGCTACAATATTCCCTACTCTTTTATTTAGCCTTAAATTAAGTTGTTTGCAAAATATTTTCGAGATACCGAGAAATCCGGTCTCGATTTGCTGTTAAATTTGAATATTGTTTACCGCTCACATCAGAGTATCTAGCCAAAACTTTTCGATTAATCTCTTCTTGATTTTCAAATATACTTATAGAATCAAATTTAAGTCCCCATCGCTCAAATTGATGAAGAGTTATTGTTGCATCTCTGGTTTTAGTGTCATTATGTAAAGCAAATACCATCATAGGCTGGTCTCGTTGATTGATATAACAATCAACGGTATAAGACTCTCCAGTATCAAATTGCGGATGTCTCCAATCAAACTTTCTTCGTTCCTTCGGAACCTGTTTCTCTATGAACGTTCTAAAATCATCCAAAAAAGTAGATTTTACACGTTCGCGAGAAAGATAATTGACATCATTGATCCGCATAATGGCTTGAATAAAATCATAGAGAGTATTGCCGTATTTTTCATCAGCGATTTCGGCAACTAATTTGCCATCAGCATCGTTTACTCCAAATTCTGCCAAAGTTCTTGTAATTATTTTATTGCGAGTACCTTCTTCAAGGCTTTTTACGTCTAATTTATAAGACAGGTGCATGAAAGTATGGCCATTGTCGGTCAATTCCCATTTGCCAAATTCATTCTGTCTCAAAACGATTACTAAATGGTCTCCGTCATCAAACCTAAAAGGTGTGAGTACACGAAAACGGCCAACCCCGTCCTCATGTAATCGGATTTGCTTGCTAACTTTTTTACTGAAATCTTGAAGAATGTATTCTATAGACATATCAACCTGCCCTATATCATGGCTATTTGAGTATTGGTAGGAATAATGAAATTGCAGTCAGTTAGTAAACAATTCAATGCACCATATAAATCAGAGTATCTGTCACTGGTTTGTGCGTATTCGTCTTCATCCAAACCTGAAAGTTGATATCTCTCAGTAGCTTTATGAATATGGTAGTCAAAAAATTTATCTTGTTCTATTTTATTTGTGTGTTCATGGCTGTGACCGTTATAACGTCGCAAACGAAAGAGAACATTTGTTCCAGGTATATGATACGCTAAAATGGCTGAAAAATCAAATTGATCTGCATTACTTTGCCTCAATATGATTCGAAACTTAGAACCTTCAACCCCTTCAACATCTAAATCTGCTGTTTTATGCCCTCAACGGGGTTTTAACTTAAGCAAATCTTGGTAAGAATCCGGCAAAGGTTTATGCTCGTCTATTAGACCATTTATTTCTTGGTCACTTAACCTAACAGTCATGTGACTCTCCTTATACAAAGTTAATAGCTATCCACATTAATTATACCAAGATTCTCGATTTTTTGATAAGTATATTTAACATTTTTACTCGCAACGTGATATCGCAACTATTCACCTCAAAACCCCTCGCAGTACCTTGAGCGCGATCTCTACGGTGCGGCGGTTTTTGTTACTTAAGGCGGGATCATTGGCCCAGGACTCGTAGATAGGCAGCAGTGAGATGCTATAAAATACTTCCAAGAGTAACCGTTTACCTCCCCCACCCTAATACGGCAAACCTCCGAGGCTTTGGAGTGCGAACCTCGGAGGTCTTGACCATGGGAGTGAATAATTACTTCCAAGATGCTCTTTCCTCAAAACAATTGAGCTGCCGATACTCTGCGCTGCACCTGCACACAGTCTTTCAAGTATAAACTGATTAGAGCTTTATATGGAATATCGGTATCCTCCGCCATTTCCTCGAAATACTCGATTACATCCACTTCCAAATCAATTGTGATGGGCTTACTTAATTGCTTGAAATATGGGTTTTTAACCGATTGGGAAAAATCGTATTCTTCTCTCATAATAGAAACCCTCCGTATTGATCAATCTCGTTCTTTGTCGCTTTCCTTGCTGAGATGATGCGTATCAGAGTGTCATCTTCCCGGTAACAATGGCAAACAACGAGAACGCGCTAAGCAACACTATCGCGAATGTCATCACGATCTTTCCACAAACCAATCAACCCTGATTGTCGTAATTGCCGTACTGTTAAGCGAGGACGCGGTGTGATACTCGTAGGCTGATACAAGATAACTTCAACAGGTTGCCCTTTCTTGTATGGTAAACCTGTGATTACTACCTCACCATCTTCTGCAATAACTTGCTGGACTCGAATAGCCTCCATTAGCGACCTCCTCTAAATGCTACTTCACTGCCCATCGTTTCAAGATGTACTCAATCATTAAAATTGTACCATTAACCCCAACCCGCTCACTGGTTTCGACACGTTTTTCACCAATCAAAGTACTCCAGAGTGCCGGTGTGTTCGTTGTCGGGAAGTAATTGGCGCGGATTGGAACCATCAATATCCATGAGTATCAGCCTGTGGTGGCCGCCAATAACATGATTCTCCTCGTTGGTAATCCAATCTATGACGCCATGACGGAGAGACATAACAGCACTCTGGGGGCACTGGGCACGCGTTGGGGACTTCGTACAGAACAATCCTTCCGCAATGCTCTAGCGGGGATTTTAGAGGATTCCTTTGGTGTCAAAGTGCTCAATGTAACTGAATTCGATGAAGTAGGCGAGGTATTCGGACAACCCGATCAGGTGGAGTTGGACGTCATCATCAAGAATGGGACATTGATTTTGTGTGAGATCAAATCCTCGATGAGCAAGCCGGATATGTTGATTTTTGAACGTAAGGTACGGTTCTACGAAAAACGGCATAATCGAAAAGCTGAACGAGCTTTGGTAATTTCGCCTTGGTAGACCGGAGAGCACAGGCAGCGGCACAGAAGTTGGGCATTGAAGTTTACGGCTATGCCAATTACCCAATATCTAATATCTAATATCCAATACCCAATATCCCCCCTTGGCACGCTCCTTGCACAATATAGAACGCTAAAAAAGGAGCTAAAACTATGCCAACACTACCCCAACTTCTACCTGCCATGGCCGCTGGCCTATTCGTAATGGGCCTTTTCACCCTCCTCACCGGCGTTATCATCCTCTTCATCCGCTCTATGGGACGCGAGACCCGCACCATCAGCAAGCAAGTGACGCGCTTGGCCCAAAAGGGGTTGGCAGATGATATAGCCGGCCTAGTGGGGAACGCCTCAACCCTCCTCACCGCCACCAGCGATCTCATAAAAACCACCCGTGGCATCGGCACATTTCTCACCATCATGGGAGCGATTCTCATGCTCTTGGGGACAGGGCTGGCTCTCTACCTCAACCATTTCTAATTTCCACGCTCAAGCTGGATCTGCTTTCCACGCTCAAGCTGGATCGCCAGATCCAGCGGGCTGAGTCCGGGGGAACTGGCGTTCCCCCTCGATCTTGTAGTAGGTATCCATGACCTCACCTCAACAAACCCTCCTCACAGAATTGAAGAATATATTTCCAGAAACAAGTTGGAAATGGGTAATCCCAGCCCTGCGGCAGGACGCGCTGATTTGGCACGCGCTCCAAGAAGCGGATTTCAGGGCCGAGGTCATCCAAACCGTGGGGGATAAGCCCCAAGCGTGGACGCCTGGCCGGCTGGGGATGGCGGCCCTCAACCGGGAGCTCCCCTCCCCGCCGGGCTGGCCGCCCGCCCAACTGTCACCCGATTTGCAGCAAAAAGCCGCTCATTGTTACCGCGACTACGTCCAAGCCCTTGCCAACACTATGACGATGGCTAAAGCCTGCCTGCTAGCCCTCGCCCTCCGGGAAAACTACCAGGATACGCCCTCCTGGAAAGAAACGCTCACCCCTTGCCAACCCCTCACGGCCTGGAAAACACCCCTGGCTTGTCTCGCCAATCTCATCGAAACCCGCCACGAACTCCTAGATGCCCTTCCCGTCTCGTTAGGCCTTCATGCCCTGCTGGCAACTCCCACGCCCCCGGACAAGGCCCAAAAAGACCTTATCAAGTTCTTGGGAATTCTCCATTTAGATAAACAGGTGTCCTGGCTACAGAGCCTTGCCCCAACAAAGCCAGACCTAACATCCCAAGCAGCGTACACATTGGCCTCGGTGGAAAGCCCTCCACACCCTCACCTCGCGGAATTAAGCCAGCGTGCGGAACTCTACCGCCTGGCCCAGCATCCGCAAAAAGCCCTGGAAATCCTCCAAGAAGCCTCGAAAAGACATCAGAGCGCCCAAACCCAGCTTTCGGCCCAAGTAAACACCGCCACGGCTCAACTCCAAGGCAGCCCGCTGACATCCGTGGCCTGGAAAGAGGTCATCACCGCCGCGCGTACTCCAAGCGGAGTGGAAGAACATGCCGCAGACATCGTCCTCCTGCTGAATACTTTGCTAAGTAAAGAATACACAGCGGCTGCCGAAAACCTGGTAGAAAATATCGCCGTTCCCTACCCTGGGCATCCCCCGCTCCTGACCGGCATTGCCAAACTGGCTCTCGCCCAGGGAGACCGCGCCAGGGCCAAAAAGCTGGCTCACCGCGCTTTGGAAGCCCTCACCGAAAGTTCTCCCGCCCTGCCCGACTTGAGCGAAATTTTATTAAGGGTGGATATGCCCCAAGCCAGCATCACAGCGGCCCAGCAGACCCTGGCAGTTTATCCCAGCCACAGGGAGACTCTCGTCACTTTGGCAAAGGCCCAAAACGCCCTGGGGCATTACTCAGATGCGGCAGAAAACGCTCACTTGGCCGTACTCCTGGCCCCCGAACGGGTCGAGGTGCGCCGTGATTTGGCCCAATATCTTGAGAACGCTCAAGACTGGACTGCCGCGCTAAAAGAGCGGGAAAAGGTGCTGCAAACGCTGCGGGTAGAGTCCCACGCCAAATCAACGGATCAAACCTCTCCCCCAGTTGATGACCAACGCTCCCTGGCGGGGTGTGCGCTAAAGGCTGGCAAACCTGGCCGGGCGGCCCAAATCTGCCAGAATATCCTCCACGAAAACGCCAAAGACGGGCGCACACATGCCATCCTCGGTAAAAGCCTATCCGCCCTGGGAAATCCCCACCAGGCCGCTGAACACCTCTCCCAGGCCACCGAACTCGCCCCCCGCTTGCCCGCGCCTTGGCTGTCCCTGGCCGAAATCCACCAGCAGGCCGGGAAAAGCGAGCAAGCCATCCGCACTTTAGAAACCGGGGCAAATTCCGCCGCCCAGGGAAGTGAAATCCACCTTGCCTTGGGAAAAATCCACCAAAAACGCGCCGAGCATACCCAGGCTCTAAATGCCTTTCGGAAAGCGGCTAAATTGGCGAAAGAAGAAAGTACGTCTCCGGCGGTGAGTTACCAGGCCCAATACCAGCTTGGGAAAAGCCTCCACGGTTTGGGACGCCTGGAAGAAGCCCAGCGAGTGCTCAAGGAATTGGTTCGAGATGCGCCCAAAAACACGCCCGCCGCCCTCGCTTACGGAGAAGTGCTGCTGGATATGGACGAACCTCGCGGCGCGTTGCCGTATTTGGCGCGGGTCGTGGACACACATCCCCCTGACGCAGCCCCATATATTGCCTACGCCCAAGCCCACTTGAGCATAGGTCTCAATCCAGAAGTTGCCGCCCAGGCCTTGCGCCAAGCCATCCGCATTGAACCCGCGCATGGACAAGCCGGGCAATCAGGGATTGCCTTGGCCCTCTTAGGGGAGGCTGCCACGGCCACGGGGGATACAGAAGCTGCCCTGAACGCTTATCGGCGCGCGTTGGAAACACCCGCCTCCAGCGACCCGGCCTGGGGGACGAGAATCAGCCTGGGGATGGGGAAAGCGGCCCTTCAGGCAGGGCAAATCGAAACGGCTTTGGCCACTCTCCAGGACTGCTATCACGACAACCCCCACAACCTGGATATTGCCCATTCCTTAGCCGACGCCTACGCCCAGGCCAACCTTAAGGACGAGGCGGGGAAAACTCTCCAGGCGGCCTTCGAGCTAGCCTCTCACGACCTCGACAACTTGACCTGGGCCGCGGATTTCGCCCTGGAGCTAGGGGCCGCCCACATTGCCATCCCTGCCCTCCAAGAGATCATTCAGCTTGCCCCGCAGCGCGTCTCGGCTTATCTCCAACTGGGCCAGGCCCAACGTCTGAACGGGGATATTCGACAAGCGGGTGAGACTTTTTCTCAACTTTGCAGCCTGGAAAACCCCTCCCCCGAGGCTCTCGCTCAGGCAGGGGAGCAACTCTTCAGCCTGGGAGAGATTCAAAAGGCCACAGCCTGTCTGGAACGCTCGATTCAAATTTGCGAAGTGAATTCTATGATGAAGGATTTGCTGCCCCAAACACAGTCCAAATTGGCAGCTTGTTATCAGGCAGAGGGAGACACCCAGCAGGCCCTCGCCCACCTGGACAAGGCTATCACGGCTCAATTGAAGAACCCAGAATGGCGTCTCCAAAAGGCGGATTTGTTGAGCAGCCTGGGGCGTTATCAGGCCGCCCTGGCCAGCCTGCACCACGCCCTGGATGTATCTCCCCAAGACTCTGTCCAGCACGCTGGTTTGCACTACAAGGCCGCTCTCCTTTATCGCCAGGTGGGGGATAGGGAGACGGCCCTGAGACATGCCGCCGAATCCGAGCGGGGATACCGCTCCCGGGGCGGGGACGCCACCCTCAACCGGCACCATGCCCTGGCCTTGTCGGCAGACTTGGCGTGGGCGACGCTCCAAGCGGGGCAGGCGCGGCAGATGCTCTCCAAAGGTGTGCCCGAAATCCTCGCCATTCTCACCGATACCCAATACGCTCTACTGGATGGGGTTTGCCTGTATGCTGAGCTTCTCTTGGAAGAAGACAAAGAAATAGAAGCTGCCCAAACGCTCACCAAAGTATTATCTGTTACAGCCCATCCTCCCCGCGTGAGGGCCTTGCAGGCCCGTCTCACGGCCCGCCAGGGAAATCCAGACGAGGGCCAGCGCATTTTAGCCGAAGCAATATCTGCGCACGAGAAACAAAACTCGGAGAACATTCATGCTGCCATTGCCGCCTATGTGGCGCTCGGCCAAGCGGCTCAAGAATTGGGGAACTGGAATCAGGCCATAGGTCTTTATGAAGATGCCAGGGCCTTGGCTCCCCAAGAAAAACGGGCACGGCTTTATTTGGGACGCGCTATCGTCCTCAGAGCAGAAGTTCACCGCCTGAGCGAAGACCTTCAGGTTCTCCGGCACGCACCCGGCAGCGAGAGTGTGAGCGCGTCAACGCGGCAAATGCTCCAAGCAACTTTGTCCCCAGAGGAAGAGCAAATGTCTTCTGACCCTCAATTCCAAAAATGGCGCGTGCGGGGAGAGGCTATTTTCACTCCCAGCCCAACAACTGCCGCCGCGTTGGGGGAACTCCCCCCCCATGAGGAGAATCTCGCCGCGCAAATTGGCGCTCTACGCTACAGCCATGCCCAAAGACAAGCACATCATTTGGCCGAGAATTGCTACCCTAATATAGAAGGGCATCCTATCTTGGCGGTTCAAGCAGCCCTCGCCCTGCTGCACGCTGATCCCCAAAAGGCCCATCAGGCCGCACAAACCGCTCTCGAAGAAGGCAAAGTTTTACCGCCCCCTCTTTTTTACGCGCTGAAGGCAATCACGGCCCAAAACAAGGGCGACTATCAAATCTCGCGCCAAGCAATTCATAGGGCACTTTCCTATTGGGAAGACGAACCCCGTTGGCAGGCTCTGGCCGGGCAAGTTGCTGAGACGCCCCAAGAAGCTATCCCGCACCTGGAAGAAGCCGCAAAATTAGAACCCGCCTACGCGGGACATCATTTGGCATTAGGAAAAGCGTACCTGGAAGACGGGCAAGCCGAGGCGACTGTATCCGCTCTGCGGCAAGTCACGGCTCTGGCACCGAAACAAACGAGTGCCTGGATAATGTTGGGAGAGAGTTATCAACAAATCCCCGACTTAGAAAAAGCGACTGACTGTGCTCGCCAGGCCCTTCAACTTTCTCCCAAGAATTTCAAAGCCAAGAGACAATTAGCAATCTTGGCACTAGAAAGGGAAGCTTACGCCGAGGCGGAAAGGCATCTCCAAGCTTTATTGGAACGTGCCCCTCAGGATGGAGAGATTCTGGAATTATTTGCCCAAACCCTATCTGCTCAAGACCGTCCCAAGCAGGCTCTCGAAGCACTCGCCAAGGCCATCCCGCTCCAGAGCCACCCCTTGCCCCTGCAACTAAAACGGGCCGACTTGCTCAATCAGACCGAAGGAGTCTCGGCGTCTTTGAACGCTCTCCGCGACCTGGCCGGACAATACCCTCACCATCACGAAGTGCTTTTCCCGCTAGCCACATCATGGGCTGAAGCGGGGGAACACAAAATGGCCCTGCAAACGGCTCAACAAGCGTTAAGCAGCAATCACGGCGGGCCAACGCTAGCAGAAAAAGCAGAATTACACATCTTTATGGGACGCTTGCTCCGCCAGACGGGTCAGCTTGACCAAGCCGTGCATCACCTTCACCAGGCCGTCAAACTCACACCCCAGGCCGGGGGAGCCTATGTGGAACTAGGTAAAACAGAACAAAAACGCCGCCAATATGCCAAGGCCCTGAAGGCCTTCGAACAGGCTATAGAATTTGCTCCCCAGGATGCACTTGCCTATTATCAGGCTGGGTTAGTGCTGAAAGAACTCGATAATTACGCCCAAGCGGAGAAGATGCTCCGGCAGGCGGCAAAGATAGCGCCCAACGATTTGCGTATTCGGAGGCAGCTTGGGGTGCTGGCGACGTTGAATTTGGTGCATGGGGAGGGGTGATGAGTGATGAGTGATGAGTGATGAGTGACAAATGGCGAGTCGGATTTATTCG
>DAOUWT010000143.1 GCA_030666985.1 Chloroflexota bacterium | reverse complement strand
TTGCCCCCATAGCTCAGTGGATAGAGTGTCGCCCTCCGGAGGCGAAGACCTGCGTTCGAGTCGCAGTGGGGGTGCTTTTTAGAAATGTTCCTGGTTACCAGGAACTTTTTTTTAGTTTTGGGGTCTCTAGGAATTTACGGGGTGCTCGGTTTGGGTTGGCAAATCCAAACCATACTTGGAGGCCAAATAACGTTGCTCACCAAATGCGGGGATCTGCCGATCCTCTCGGAGCGGAACCCCGTGAATTCCCAAAAAGCCTGGTTTTGGCTGCGGGGAGGGAAGGCCCGGGGCTTGCTCTCACGTCCCTCCGTCCCCTCAAAAAAATCTACAGGGTCTGTGTGAATTACAAACTAACGTTTGCATGAGCGGCGGGGCGGGTTTGCAATCTGGCACACTTAGGCGGTCGGGTGCAGCGACTGGTTAGCCGCCATTGCGCTGACTCTCAAGAGAATCCTCCCTGTCCATTGGCCTCGAACGAAGAACATTCAATTTGATTCAGCGATTGGCTATGACATCGGATCTACCGCATGGCTCTTGCTAAACCGGACACTGCAAGGAGAGTCCAGGCAACCAAACCGGCAAACCCGAGCAGGCGCATAAGAGCCGGCCAGGAAGATTCCCATATCCATAGCAGCACCATAATGGGTAGGAACAATACCCAAACGATGACCTCCATCACCGCAGGCAACGCATGCACCCAGTTCCAGAGTAAGTCCAGCCACCCCCGATTAACGAACAGCGCGACAGCGAACCCGACCCACAGCACCACGAAGATAACGATGGCGTAGATGCTGATAGCTCGTGGAACCGTGTCACTCCAAAAAGAAGATCCGTTCATTGTCCATCTCCTAGGCCCGCAAGGCCACAAAGCCCAACAAGATCATTGCTAATCCGGTGATGAAGTAGACCACCTCGGTTCCTGTCCATCGTGTGGGCTGATTAAGAATCGCAACCTCCACTCCTATGAAACCCATGAGCAGAACTCCTGCTAGGATAGAAACGGCTCCACCAGTGCTGCGGCTGACATAGGTCGCAAAGGTTGCGATAGCCGCACTTCCACCAACCACGACTGACAAGATCAGACCGGGAATCACATAATTCCCGAAGGGGGTTCCATGCAGCCATTCAGGCGGAACCCTCTCGCTGGATTCAAGTCCAGCCAAGAGAGCAATGCCGCCACCGATAGCTGTAAGTGCAACGAAGAGATCAACAATGAAGAGCACAACGCGAAGTATTTTTACCATGATTAGCCACCTCCTAAGGCATAGACACACTCTGACAAATGCTCACAAGCAGATATACCTGGATCCTGTATCAAATAGCATGGCGGATAAATAGCTCAAACACAATAATACAATGGCGGCTAACGTTGTATTCACCGGCTTGGCGGCGCAATCCCTAAACTTCCTTTGCTCGTAACCTATGCCAAAAATCGCGGACGTTACCCTGAGGCGAAGCCGAGTCGGGTGGAATTAGGGTTATATTTCTTTTTGGAAAGTGCGTTGCCTATAATTAGCATTAGTATTCAATAGAAACCAGATGGTTCAGAACAAAAGGTAAATCGTGAGCTAAATCGCCGATTAGTGGCGAAGTTTCTACCTTCCCTGTGGGTGTATGAAAATGATGAGGATATGAAGGAATTTCGGGAAAGTGTTCTTTGTTATCCCAGCGAAGAACGGGTTGATTGTTCTGCACCAGTTGGTATGCGTAATCAATATGGGCCTGATTGTAGTACAAACGCACTTGTAGCGTAGCCCCACTAACCAGTTCCGCACGGACTTTGAATGCGAACCGATGTTGCGAAAAATCTTCAGATTCAACAACTCGTACTATTTTTGAAGAAGAGAAACTCTGTAAAGTAGAGACTACAAAATTGAGCAAGTCAGCGAGCGTGTTCATCTTTTTACTTCACTTTGAACACCCAACCAACTGGCTAACATATCATGAGCAATTTTCCAACTCAATGCGTCGTCTTCTTCTAGCATAATAGCACGATTGAGTTCAGGATTAGGTGTAGCAGCAAGTGTTTTTGAACGTGCTTTTAGATACGATTCAAATTGCTCATAATCCATGCCATATTTATTCTGTAAGCGTGCTATCTTAGTTTGATAATGCTCAACTTGGTGAAGAACATAATCGTAAGCCATCGTAAAAACAGCTTTTTCAGGACTTTCAAAAAGCCCACGTTGAACGAAGGGTTCAATAACCATAGTAATTTGACTGGTCATAGTTCATTACTCCTGTATAGCTTCATTTGTAATTATTATAGCAGAACACCCCAAACGTGTCACTTTGTGATGCCCATATATCACAGCAACTACTCTTTATAATTTTTCATCGTTTATTTTACCCTCTATTCTCGACGGAAAATATAACGTATTAAGGATTAATGCGGCGCGGCAAAAAAAAGAGACCTCAGAGTCCCATAACCTAGCCGCCGCATAATGTGCATTCTAACGAATGCCTTGGTTGAACTAAGCCTGGGTAGTATAAAATACTTCTGTTAACTTCCCTTTGGAATGGGTTTCACACAGCATCAATGCCGCCATCCTTGTAGCACTGTAAGTAATGCGTGACCGTATTGATGCTGACTTGCAGAAGTTCGGCAATCTGATGGTGGGTGAAGCCTTCCGCTTTGAATAAAACGATCCGCAATCGGTCAGATGTTTTGCGGTCTTTCGTTTTTCGGATACGTTTGCGAAGTTCTTTGCGTTCGGCTTTAGTGAGAACAATTTCTCGAATCTGTGGTTTCATTGAACACTCCTTTAGTCAATTTCACCAAGTCTACCAGAAAATGCCTGTTTGTCACAAAACCTGTTTTGGATCAGTATATGCCGCAAAGCCGGTTTGCTATATAGGTATAGTTGCGTTTGCTATATAGCAAATGGGTCAACTCCTACTAGGAAACGAGGCATTTCCTAGTAGGAGATTTGGGGTTGCTATGTAGCAAATCGGACTGAGAGCCTAGACGTCCAACGGGTCGTCGGGGTGGTCGGCGTCCCACAGTTCTTTGTAACCGGCGTTATCAAGGCTAATGCGATTCTTGTTGCGCACCTGCCCGCTATAAGCGCCCGGCGCGTTGATGCCGTTCCTCAAGGCTGTGTCGGCCCGAAAGTTGATCTTGAGCTTGCCTTCGCGTTTGATGCTGGGAGTGAAGGTGCCCACACCCGGCAATTTGACCGGCGTGCCCTGGTTGTTAAAGTAGAGCGTGGATTCGCTCAACTCTTGCAGCACCATCATTACCTCGCTCTTGTTGAGGCCGGTGCGCATGGCCATCCAATCGGCTACCTGGGCCAGTTGGGCGGTGGGGTTGAGTTGCAGCTTGGGGCCGTAGACGTTGACTGCTTGCACGATCCTTGCCATTGTGAGGTCTCCTTTCGTTCGGTGAGAACGGTTAATGAGGATTCCGGCATGCTTGCCGGATAGTTGATGTTATTTTATGTTAGGGTGTGGAAAGTGTCAAGCAGGTTGTGCGGCCAGAAGACGCAAACGGACTGGAGTTGAAGATCAAAGCGCCACCTAATGGGGCACGCTTCAGCCGCGCAGCGGAGCAATGCCGGCTGCAACCCGTTGTTATGCCGCTCTTTGTATTTGAAGGCTTACCCAATGAACTCCATTGCGTTTGTCTCGCCTAGTTCAGTACAGCCTCAAGGCTTGCCCTGAATTGGTTTTCGTCTTCGTTGTTGTAGAAAGGCACGCCAATCAAACGATATTTCTTGTCTTCGAATGCCAACGGCTTGCCTTCGAACTCGGAAGTGATTTCTTTCAAGAAGCTCTCTTTCCAGCGGTCATGCTCTTTGAGATGTCTCCCTTTTGGTTCGATGAAAAGCTGGTAAATAAGCAGCTGTCCACTTTTCTCGCGCAGGAACAATACAAAATCTGGTTGAAAGGCCTGACCATCGGCGAAGTTGTAGATAGCGAAATGTCCTTCGTTGCGCAGCAGGTAGATTTGTTCGTATTGCGTCAGTAGTTTACCCATCTGCCTGTCGAGCATACGGACAAAGGCTTTTTCTTCACTCGTGCCGTAAACAGTGTTGAAGGCGAACCAATCTTTGGCAGAGATAAAATGTTCGAACTGCGCATCTTCGGCAGCACGCGGGTTTTTGGCGTCGAACTTCAGCACCTTATCTTGGAAGACTACATGCACCCTATCGCGCCGGAAGTCGCGCGTGCCTTCGTAATCGGTGACTTGTTGGCGGATTTCTGTTTCGATTTGACTCAATAAGCCTGACATGGCGGCGAGTTTTTCAGACCGGTTTTCGTCCAGGCCGTACAGGCTGCCCTGAAAAGTGATTGCCAGCCCGCCGAGGTACTCATCCGAGGCGATAAAGTCGCGCATGGAGGCAAAATGAGGGAAGTAGCGTTCGAGCGAGGCAAATGTGAAAAACGGATTACGCGCAATGGCAGATTGAACAACGTTAAGCTCAATGTCTTTGACTTTCACGTCGCGACGGGTTTCATCTTTTATAACTGCGCCCTGCCGCCCGTTTGCCAAAACTGCTTGCACGTCGCCGTGACCTGTGGCGATGACATGAACGTAGTTCCGCTTCTTCACGCCCAAATCGGTAAAGGATTGTACGCTTTGGTAGCTTTTCGGGCGGCGGTCGTTAAGCCATACCACGCCATACTTGTAAAAGTCGGTCTTCTTGAACGGTTCTTTGAGTTTGAGTTTGCGGGTCACTTCGCGTTCGTCTATCATACCCTGCTCAATGAGCGCCTGACGGATTTCGGAAATGTAACGCGAGTCATTGATGCTGTGGTAGTGTAGTTCTTCGATAACACGCAAATCGCGGGTCAGGTCGCCGTCGAATTTGCGGCGAAAACGGTCGTTATATGCGGGCAGGGTAAAGGGAAAATACCGCGCCCCGCGTCCAATCAATTGCGCTTCGGACATGGTGGTCATGCCAATTTTTCGCCTGCCCGTATCTCGCGCTTCGTAACAGCGCACGATGTCGAACAGATTGAGCACGTCCCAGCCTTCGTTGAGCTTTTTTACGGCAAAGATGGCGCGGATGCGGTTGTTGCGGTCTTCGAGGGTGTTGACCAAAATCTGGTAGTTTACTTTTTCCTTTTCATCGTTGACCGAGAGGCAGTAAGCTTCCTGAAATTCGTGTTTCAGCCGTTCGGTGAGTTGCGCATCGCTGATACCCTGGGCGTGGAAAAAGTTGAAGGCGCGGCGTACCAGTTCCAGGTTTGACTTGCTGCGGATGGCGGCGATGTCCTTCGCCGTGAGCCGTTCGATCAAGCGATCAAAGTTGGCTTTGTTCTCTTGCGATTGGGCAATCGTACGCTGGGCTTTGAACAAAATCACGGGTTTGAGATTGATGCGATATTTCGCCGCCACTTCCTGTTTGTACTGGCTAAGGATTAACGCTTGGAGGATACGATCGTCCAGGTCAAAGTCAGAATAAACCAGCGTCACATCTTTCGAGAAACGATCGTTGCGGAATTGGAGCAGGTCGTAGCGGATGATGACTTTATCCCAATATTTTTCCACCATCGCGGGCGTTTCGTAATCATGCGTGGCGGTAAACTCCAGCAGCAAGTTGTCTTCGTTTTGAGAGAAAATGTGTTCGACGGTGTTTTCCCAACTCTCGAACATTGCTTGTTGAGACTTGGTCTTGACGTTCATGTGATGGGCTTCGTCAGCGATCAACACGACTTGGTGCTTGCGAAAGTCTTCGAAGGTGAGGGCGTTTTCTTTCTCCGTGGTCAGGTTGGAATGCAGTTTTTGGATGGTAGTAAAACAGATGTTAATGTCTCGCGGATTGATCGCTTCAAAATTCTCGACTGGCGTGACGCGCACGCGGCGATCCCCGATGTGGAGTTCCTGATCGAACAGATATTTGATAGAGGCAGGATTGAGGAAATTGTCTTTAGTCTTTTCGATAATGTTGGTGGAATGGACGAAGAACAGGAAGTTGCGATAACCCTGCTCGTAGAGATACAGGATCAGCCCCGCCATGATGAGCGTCTTGCCACTCCCCGTCGCCATGTTGAACAGGAAGTGCAGGGGCCAAGTTTTGCCGGGGAAGTCATTTTTATAGCAATGGAAGAAACGCGCGAAGGCTTCTACCTGATAGGGGCGCAGTTCGTAGCGCGGGTCCAGGTTTTGCGTGATACTATCAGGGACTTCCTTTTTGAGGAAGCCCATATTGGAGGCAGCATCAAGTTGTTTGTGCAGAAATTCGCTTGACATTTTAGGGTGAGCGGCTTCTTTCGTATGTAATTACCAGGTATTGGGTTTCGAAAACTTTCCGTTGCTGTCGGTCAACACGGATGGAAACTGGCTGTTTTTGAGAACGTTCTTGCGGATGTTCTTGACAAACATGACGTGTGGTAAAAGTGCAGCGCTAGGGTTTTTCTGCGGATTGATTAAGCCAATAGGCTTTCCAAATTCTTCCGTGATCACCCGAATCGGCAATAGCAGATCCGAATCATTCGAAACCACAACGGCGAGTTCGAATCGTTCCGAAAGCCATCCAATAGCAAGTGCGTGGCCAGGTTTACATCAGAACCTTTTTCTTCTGTTTTGACAACTTTGACATAGCCGTTGCCTATTGGGGAGCGCGGCATCATCACGTCATGCGAAAGAAAACGGCCGAGGATGATTTCAAAATCAGGAATGGTTTGGTAGAGTAGAGGATGAAGTCAGGTTGTTTAGATAACGCCGTCGCACGTTTCCAGGTTTCCCTTTTTGTGCTTT
>DAOUWT010000343.1 GCA_030666985.1 Chloroflexota bacterium | reverse complement strand
GATTCCCTGTTCTCCTGATTCCCTGTTCTCCTGAAACCTAATGCGCATTTGCTACTTTGGAACTTACCGCGCCAATTACAGCCGCAACCAGATCATGATAGCCGGTTTGCGTGCCAACGGCGTGGAGGTAATTGAATGCCATGAAGAACTGTGGCGGGGGATTGACGACCGCGTAGGCGTTCTCAGTGGGGGATGGTTGAACCCCTCTTTTTGGGCGAGAGCGGCAAAGACTTATTGGCGGTTGATCGGTAAATATAGGCGGATGCCGGCCCATGACCTGCTCGTGGTGGGTTATCCCGGCCAATTTGACGTTTTCCTGGCCCGGTGGCTGGCACGTCGCCGCCGTGTTCCGCTGGTATGGGATGTGTTCATGTCGCTCCCCCTCATCGCCGCCGAGCGCGGCCTTGACGCAGCCAACCCCTTTGTCGTGGCCCTCCTCCGCCGGGTAGAGAAAACCGCCCTCCGCCTCCCCGACCTGCTCATCCAAGACACGGCCCAGTATGTGAAGTGGTTCTGCGAAAATTACGGCATTGACCCCGCCCGCTTCCGCCTCGTCCCCACCGGGGCAGATGACCGGGTTTTCAAAAACCTTTTGTACACGGAAGCCACGGAAAAACACGGAAAAATACTTGACAATCCGAAAAAAAATTTCCACATCTTATATTACGGAACTTTCATCCCCAACCATGGAGTAGAATACATCATTGAGGCCCTTCGGCTTCTTCCCCCGGATGCTGACATCCACCTGGAACTAATCGGGGAGGGGCCTACCCGTCCCGCAGCGGAGGAGCTCGCAAAAGGGTACAACCTCAAAAACGTCACCTTCACCGACAGGTTAGAAAAATCCCCCCTTGTAAAACGGATTTCCCAAGCGGACGCCTGTCTCGGCTCTTTCGGGGTCACGCCCCAGGCTCTGATGACGATTCAAAATAAAGTCTACGAAACCCTGGCCATGGCCAAGCCCCTCATCACCGGAGAGTCGCCGGGGATACGGGAAACGTTCCAGCATGGCAAACATCTGTACACGTGCGAGCGGGAAAATCCGGCCGCCCTGGCCCAGGCCATCCAAACCCTGCGCAAAGACGCCCACTTGCGGGAAAAGTTGAGCCGGGAGGGGTATGCGTATTTTCAAGAACGTTTCTCTGTTAAAAGGATAGGAGAAAGGTTTTTGGGGCATTTGTCGGAGTGGTCTGTAAAGTCTAGTAATCGCTCGTCGGGTAGTTCCTCGTTACCTCGTTACCTCATTACCTCATTACCTCATTACCTAATTCCTGATCCCTGATCCCTGATCCCTGATCCCTAGTCCCTAATTCCCCATGCTCTTCTCCATCATCATCCCCAACCTCAACTCCCCCATCATAGATCGAACTATAAATTCTCTCGAAAATCAAAACTTCAAACGTAGCGAATTTGAGATCATTGTCATGGGAATGGATACCCCTAATCTGATTCCTGAAGTTGCGTCTGTGCATTTCTTTGAATCCAATACTCCCCTATCCCCTGCCAAAGCCCGCAATATAGGGAGCAGTCACGCAAAAGGGGATATTCTAGTTTTCCTAGACGCTGATTGCATCACCCATCCCACCTGGCTGAGCACGCTGGCGCGCCGTTTCGAGGATCCGAGCGTGAGCGTTGTCGGGGGCGGGATCACCTTTCCCCGCAAGAATTACTGGACTCTGGCCGATAACTTGAGCATGTTCCACGCCTATTTAGCACAGCATCCCCCCGGGACGCGGGCTTTGCTCCCTAGTCTCAACTTGGCTATACGCAAAACGACCTTTGACGCTCTAGGGGGATTCGACGAGCGTTATCCGCTCCCGGCCGGGGAAGATGCTGACCTCAGCGTCCGGCTGCGGCAGGCGGGGCACACGCTCCACTTTGAGCCACGCGCCAGGGTGGCCCACCATCCCCCACGGAACACGCCCCGCGCCCTCTTGCTCCACGCTTATTATCAAGGGAAATATTCCATCAAGGTTGATCCCCGCTACCCGGGGGAAGGCCTCCCCCCACTGATCCGCTCCCGCGCCGGGGTGCTGCTTTTCTCCCCCGTTTTGGCCACGGGGGCAACGTTGCGCATCTTCCGCCACCAATTTCTGCGAAAATATTGGTACACATTCCCTGCTATTTGGCTGGCCAAAATGGCCTGGTGCGCGGGAGCGGCAAAGAGTATCATCGGGTCAAAATGCCGAAATTCGCCGCTCATCCGCCACAGCTCGTAGGCCTCCATCTCCTCCTGAGCCGCGCTGACATCGTAGTAAACCATGCTCTCAAAGACAGCGTTGGCGGGGCCGAGGCGAGTTTCAAAGTGCAAGTGCGAAACAACAATGTTATACCCCGTCTTCCCCACCTGTCCCAAAACTTGCCCGCCTTCTACTCGCTCACCAAGGGCAACTTCAGGCGACTCCTGGAAATGGGCATAGAGATGGTAGAGCGATTCCCCCGCCTGGATATCAAGGGCTGAAACATACTCGGCAGGGATTTCCTCGTACCCGGTCTCAATGATGACCATATTCCCATAAGGAAGCCGGTCTTCAATAGAGGCCGCCACCCTGCCCGAAAAAATAGCCTGCACCCCCTCGCCACCTATAAACTCTCTCTCCTCGCCCTGAAAATAACAAAAGTCTACCCCGTGATGGCGGGCATCGTTCCCCGGGGGAGGAGGATCATAAGGGCTAGACACAATCCCAGGGAGCTGCTCAATAGTGTGCTCTGCCAGGGGAGAATAGAGTTGAAGCACCTCATCTTCCGGGGGAGAAGTGGCCGCCTGGGTGGGGATGGCCGAGGGGAAAGGTGGGACCGTGGGGGGAGGCGGAGGGGGGTGCATGGGGAAAGGTGGGCCCGTGGGGGGGGACGGGGGGGGGTGCGCGGGAGATTCCCGAACCTGGGGCGTGAGCGCGGATTGACAAGCGGTCAGGGCAAGTAAT
>DAOUWT010000006.1 GCA_030666985.1 Chloroflexota bacterium | reverse complement strand
GGCGGTGGCGGTGGCCGAGGTGACAGATGAGGTCATCTTTGGAGATTTGATGGTCGCCCTGGAGATTCCCATCCCCGTGCGGGGCGTCCGTAACTACAAGCGGGTGGCCCGCCTGATGCTCCCCTTTGTCAGCCATTTTCCGATGAGTATGCTCTTTTATGGCAGCGGCGGCGCGGAGCACGAGCCTAAATACCAAAAATATTGGCGGGAATCCGATCTCTTGGCGGGAGATTTCTTATTCATGCGAAAATATCTCCCCGATGATTTACACGGGAAGACGGTCATCACCAACACCACCACGGAAGAGAATGTCGAGTTTCTGCGGGAGCGCGGCGTGCGGATGATGATCACCTCCACGCCCCGTTACGAGGGCCGCTCTTTTGGAACCAATATGATGGAAGCCGCCCTGACCGCCTACGCCGGGAAAGGCCGTCCACTCAGCGACGAGGAGTTGAACGCGCTGATTGATGATTTGGAACTGCGTCCCAGCGTGCAGGTATTGAATGAGTTAGGAGTTGCGGGTTAGGGGTGATGCAGTCTCTGTCGGAGAGGAGCTTAGTCATCGGAACACAAGGGTATGGTAAAATGCTTACACACTTTTCACGGCTTTGTTTATGTGGTTCAGGATAATATATGAGAAGGGAGATTATTAATGGAAGCCTATCGAGTTGAAAAAGAGGTTGCGACAAACGGTGTGCTACAGCTCAATGCTCTCCCGTTTAAAGAGGGAGAATTGGTGGAGGTCATTATCCTGGGGCGAAAGAGAGAAATGCACAAGGTAGCTCATTCACCCTTGCGTGGTAAAGTAATTGCGTATATTGATCCTACGGAACCCGTAGCCCAAGATGATTGGGAGTTGCTAAGATGATATTGATGGACACACACATTTGGGTGTGGTTCGTAGACGAAAGCGACCGACTTTCTGAACACCATAAACAAGTTATAAAACAACATAGAGCAGATGGTTTAGGCGTAAGTGCCATATCGTGTTGGGAAGTTGCTAAGCTGGTGGAATATGGCAGATTGAAATTGGCATGTCCAATTGAAGAGTGGATGGAATCCGCAACAACCATGCCAGGTGTGCAGTTAATCGAGCTAACACCCAGAATTGCAATAGCATCAACAAAACTACCTGGTGATTTTCATCGTGATCCTGCTGACCAAATTATCGTTGCCATATCCCAGGTTTATGGCCTTGAATTGATAACGGCAGACGAAAAGATATTGAATTATGACCATGTCCGTACAGTATGACCGCATAATTAGTTAGGGGGGAGAGAGGGTGTGAGTTAGGAGTTGCGGGTTAGGTGCCGAGTAAGCTTTTTATAAACCTCGCCCCCTCATTACCTCATCCCTCGTTACCTCGTTTCCAATTCCCCACAATACTTTGCAGCACAAGCGCCGCCCGCCAGAACGCCACCGCGGCCATTCCGTGCGCCAGCACCGCGAACAAGGGCGGAGTCGCCAGAGTGTAATATGTCCAACACTCGCGGGTAGTCCCCCAAAGTTCAAGGTAATAACCCAGCGCAGAACCTGCCCCAAAAGTCAGCACAGCGACACGGTGGTCGGTGGGCGTCAGGATGAGAAAGATTACCAGGGTGATTGACATCACCGTCAATGATTTATCCACCGTCGGCCAGACGAAGTTTAGCAGCAGGGCAAAAAAGGCGGGGAAGATCAGCCAGTAGATAATTTTGTAGATATTCACAGCACCTGTCACTGCGAGCGTTTTCTTGCGAAGCAGTCTCCCCCAATGCCGTGGAGATTGCTTCAGCGGAAAAACGTCGCTTCGCAATGACAATCTATCACTTATGCTCAGCAATAGCCGCACCAACCGGTCAATCGATAGACTCGCAATCGGCCAGGCGGGGATGATCCACAGCGGCGGACGCTCGGCGGTGTAATACCACCAGATTTCGGTCTGGGTTCCCCAACTCTCAATCACCAACCCGCCCGCAAAGCCGACGAACACAATCCAAGCATCAACTTTCAAGTCCGCGCCAGTCATGATCAGCAGCGACATCGCCAGCCAGATGCCCACCAGCAGCCAGTCGAAATACAGCCACCAAGGGCCGCCCCAGTCTATATAGGCTAGCAACTCTTCTGCCAGCGGCCACCAGGCGTACACTATTACACCGCATAGCAATACAAACCCACTGAACAGAACATAACTGTCCCGTGTCCAGCCCAAATATTTAGCAACTCTACGGTAAAACGGATATTTCATGGAAGGTATTGTACTCGCCACAAGCGTAATTTTCCAGCCTTCAGTCCATTCATGATCCCCCGTTCCCTGTTTTCTTGATTCCCTGCTCTCCTGTTCCCCTGTTTTCCTGCTCCCCTGATTTCTTGATTCCCTGCTCTACTATTCCCCTGTTTTCCTGCTCCCCTGATTTCCTGTTCTCCTGTTCCCTGACCCCCTAAAACACATGCACCGCCGAGGCCTTGAAGGCCACATAAACCTCGCTCCCTTCCCGCAGGTTCATCTCCTCGCGCGAGCGGTGAGTGATCGTGCAAATAAAATGTGGGGAGGAAGCAGTCCCTTCTCCCTCGGGGAGAGGGCTAGGGTGAGGGCTGGACGCAACCCGCACCGTCACGTAGATGAAAGCGCCCCGGTCGGCAACCTCCGCTACCACGCCGGGGAAGCAGTTCCGCGCGCTGGAACGGAGCGATTCCTGGGAGAGGATGATATCCTCCGGGCGGAGCGAGGCGTGCGCTGGGCCGGTCAGCGCTGTCACTACGGCGAAACGCAAACCATCGAGGGCGAATTCCTTGTGGCTGCCCTGGGCCGCATCCTCTACGCGGCCTGAGAAGATGTTGCGGGACCCGACGAAACGGGCCACAAACTCGGATGCCGGGCGGCGGAAGATGTCTTGCGGGCTGCCCACTTGGACGATGCGCCCCTCGTTCATGACGGCGATGCGGTCGCCCAGCGCCACGGCTTCCTCAAAGTCGTGGGTGACGTGGAGGATGGTGGTTCCCAGTTCTTTATGGATGCGGGCCAGTTCGCGTTGCAAGTCTTCGCGTGTCTCTGGGTCAAGAGCGCTCAAAGGCTCATCGAGAAGCATCACTTGGGGTTTCACCACCAAGGCTCGCGCCAAGGCCGCTCGCTGCTGCTCGCCGCCGCTCAGTGTTTTGGGGTCACGGTGGAGCAGGTGATCTACCCGCAGCAATTCGCTGATTTCATTGACTTGCTGCTCGATAACGGCATTTTTCTTCTTGAAAAGACCTCCGAGGTTAAGGCGTTGGAAACCTCGGAGGTCTCTTATTTTTAGCCCAAAGGCGATGTTCTCGGCAACGTTCAGGTGCGGGAAAAGGACGTAATCCTGGTATACAAAACTTATCCCTCGGCGTTCCGGCGGGAATTCGGTGATGTCTTCCCCTCTTAGCAGGATACTCCCCAGGCGTGGTTGAAACAAGCCGGCGATAGTTTCTAAAAGAACGGTCTTGCCCGCTCCCGTAGGGCCAAGGATGACAAAATACTCCCCGGTGTGGACATTGAGATTGATCTCTCGCAAATGGAATTCTGCTAGATCGACTGCCAGATTTTGTATTTGGAGGTGCGCGGCTTCTTTCATTATTCTTTCCCCCGTTCGTTTACCATTCGCAGCAGGATGAAGGTTCCCAGGCAGATCAGGATGATCAGCGTAGCCACGGGCCGGGCGTATTTCAATCCATAGGTCTCGAAGCGTTCGTAGAGCAGCACCGGCGCTACCATGGGGTGATAGGCCAAAATGACCACCGCGCCAAACTCACTCAGTCCGCGTGCCCACATCATGATTATCCCCGACAGAATGTTGCGCCACGCCAGGGGGAAGGAAACACGCCAAAATGATCCCCAGGACGACGCCCCCAGGGTGCGTGCCACACGCTCCAGGCGTGGATCCACCGCCTCGAAGCCCTCCCGCGCTGAATCCACCAAAAATGGGAGGCTAACGAAAAGCATAGCGACCACGATCCCCGGAGCGGCAGAGACGAACTTTAGCCCTACCAATCCAAAGGCTTTCCCAAGCAGCGTGCGGCGCCCGAAGACCATCAACAAGGCGATGCCGGCGGCAGAGTGGGGGATAACGATGGGGAGGTCAATCAGCCCCTCCACCAGGCGTTTGCCGGGGAAAGTGGAGCGAGCCAACACGTAGGCCAGCGGCACGCCAAAGAAAAGCGCTGCTCCGGTGGCAATCGCCGAACTGGAAAAAGTGAGCAGAATCGACCCCCTGACCTCGGCCTCCAGCAGCGTTTCCCACAGAATGGCGGGGCTGGAACTGGTGACGGTGCGGAGTATGGGCCAGACGACGAAGAAAACGAGCAGCGCACCCAAGATGGTAAATGTGAGGCGCTGCTTATTGGAAAAGAGGGAGGTCATGGGGTTTCCTTTGAGCCATGTGCAATGCACTTTAGAAGTGCGTCGCACATGGCTTGGTTTTATTCCTCAACAATAGCTTGTAACTCTTCGGGGAGGGCATTTTTTTGGTCGGTGATGGGGGGGATGATGGAGGGGTGGTACTGTCCCTGGAGGATGGCCTGCCCCTCTGCGCTGAGCAAGAATTTGACGAATTCTATCGCCAACTCGGGGTGGGGGGCGTTGGATGGGATGGTCAGGCCGTAGGCGATGGTTTTACCCTCGAACTCCGGGTTGACGGTGGCGAATCGCTGGAACGCCAACTTGACACGGATGCTCTCGTAGTTTTCCTCGTGCGCTGGATCGCTTAGATTGATCTCCATCGGGAGCGCCAGGAAGTTCAGATTGTGCTGCTTGGAGACGCTCTGGTATTCGAATGCGTAGTCCAGGTCACCCGATTCCAGCAAGCCCAGTAACTGCACGCTGGCGCCGCGCATTATTAGGCCGCTATTCTCTTCGGGTTGCAGTATCTCGGGTATCAGGATGGTGCTAGGCCCATCTCTTTCTTGGCTTTTTTGTACGCGGACGGGTTGTGTGAAGCGGTCACCGAAGAGGTTATAGAAGAGATTGGCCTCGTCGTAGAATGATGTCGCTAATTGACCGACCATCATACCGCGATAGCCGCAGGCATCGAAGCGCGGATCGGAGAGGCCGAACAACACATCGGGTCGCGAGAGGATTTCATACCAGTTATCGGCGTTGATCTCGTCGGCATAGGCGCTCTCCGGCGTGTAGGCGAGTCCTAGTTGATTGGTAGCGAACTGTATCGTCCAATTGGCATAGGGCTGCCCCGTTTCCGGATTCTCGACTTCGTACATCATCAATGGGATCAATGCGTAGTCTGCCACGACGACGACATCGGCCAGTTCCTCTAGTTCCGTCACGTGACGGATGCATTGGATGGACCCGTGTCCCTCCATTAGCACATCTATGTTGGGATGTTGTTCCTCAAATGCGTGCTCTAGGTCGTCAAAGGGGACTATCAGGCTCCCTGCGAAGAGTACGCGCATCTGTATTTTCTCTTTCTTATTAGAAAGCATAGCGCAAGCACTGAGCGCGATAGTGAGTATTAACGTGAGAAGCAGATAAGATAGTTTCTTCATTTTCATTTTAAATGATAGAAGTGCCCGGTATGTTCAAATCACCAGGCACTTCCTCATTCGTTTACGGCATGTTGACTTCGATGGTCTCGACAGTGCCGATCCAGTTCGGTTTTTCCAGATCAAGGCCGACCAGGCGCAACGGCCAGTACTTCTCTAGCAATAGCTCGTCGTTTAGCAGGTAGGCGAGGAATATCTCGTTATTGCGTGCCACTTGCCAGCTCTCTAATGTGATGTTGTAGCCATCGTTGGCGATCAGGTTAATGTTGTAGCCAGCTTCAGCTACAGTGTCGTTGAATGCGATGCCTTCGTGATTGTTGTCATCATCCACGCGGCCAACCAATATCCATAGCGGAACTCCTTGCCAGGTTTGGCCTTCTTCATCGGTCCAAGAATTGCCGTGGCAACTTGACGCGGCGCAGGTCTCAAACGACCCGCTGTCGATTTCCTCGCTCATCTCGCCTTCCAAGTTGAGTGTCCATTTTTCTTCTGATTGCTTGACTTCTATGGACGTGACCCACTTGATCCACCAGTGGCCGTCCGTCACGATCTTGTTGGTGCCGAGGATCGCTAGGCGCAACGGACCGTCTTTTTCCGTTGAGATAGGATTGCCTTCTTCCTGGTAGACAACGACGGTCCAAAGTTTGCCGCTGAATGGCTTGTTCTCACCGTCGCTGGGATCATAGGTGTCATAATCTCCGCTAACGATTTGATCGTATGAGAAGGTCATTCCGTAGCCATCCTTGGCCATGATCTGGACGCTATTCTCCTCTGAGAGGCCGCCCACGAGATTGCATAGATCCTCAATGGTGATGCCCTTGAACGTTGTCGGCGGCGTAACGTGACCCACGCTGCTGATACGGCCGCCTGGCCCTTCGTAGGTGGGCAGTTCTTTTATGTCCTCCCAGGTTAGCGTGATGCTGCTATCGGCGGATTTGATCGTCAGCGTAGCTTCGGGGTTCCCGGCGGCTTCTGAGGGCGTAGGCTCCGTTGCTGGAGCGTTGCTGCAACCGGCCAGCAACATCAACGCTAGCATAATCGCGAGAATGGAAAGTGCTCGTTTGTTCATTGATGTCTCCTTGAATCAAATGGAATGCACTTTATTGAGCAGGCAAGCGCATTCCATTTTTGTTAACAGTGTTGTGCTATTTGATCTCGATGCAAACCACGTCTTTGACCCAGAAATTACTTTCCATGCCGGGCATAACCATGCGCAAGATGTCACCGTCGAAGGCGATCATGCAATCGGCGCAAGCCCTGATGTCGCTAATCGATATATCGACAGTGTAGGCGTCGGACGCAATGATGGAGAGCGTGGTATCGTCGCTAGGTTTGGCCTGTTCCAGAAGCGTGCTCAAGAGAACGCCGGTGTAGGTCTGTTCGCCCTTCTTAGGGTGTTCGGTGGTTAGTTCAATAACATCCATTCCTTCCAGGTCGGCCCTCGAGAGTGTCAGTACGTTCTCGACTTTGCCAGTGAACGTCAGCACCGTGTCGCCTGCAGGCTCTGATGCTCCTGCTGCTGATTCGACCAGCATTTTTAGTTCGTCTGGTAGATTTTCTACATCATCGGTGACGGGGGGAATAATGGGAGGTTGGCCCTGTCCCTGGAGGATGACCTGTCCCTCGGCGCTGAGCAAGAATTTGACGAATTCAAGCGCAAGCTGGGGGTGAGGGGCGTTTGTGGGCATGGTCACCCCGTAAACGATGGGCTTACCCGCTTTGGTGATGGTTTCCCCCGGCTCGGCGCCGTCTAACTCTACCTGTGCCTGGCTGTAAAAATCAGCTTGCTCCACCATGCTGAGGTTGATCTCCTCTGGCAGCTCGATGAACTCGAGGCTGTGCTGCACGGCCACTGAGCGATACTCGAAAGCATAATCCATATCGCCAGATTGCAGTAAAGCGATTAGTTCAACCGACTTGGGGCGCACATTCTCTTCCGGGCAGCTCGCGTCCAGTATCTCGTATAAGCCGGGTTCTTCGTAATGCTTCTCCGCCAACTGCCAGACCATCAGGGTGCGGTATCCGCAGGGGTCAGCGTTCGGCTCAGAGTGACCGTAGATCACGCCTTCACGGGTGAGGATTTCGTACCAGTTGTCGCTGTTGATCTCATCGGCGTACAGCGAATCTTCCGTGAATGCGATGACCATAGTATTGCGTGCAAAGCGGATATTCCAGTCGGCGAAATCGGGGATGAGCAGTTCATCTATCACCGTGTAGTCGGCGGACATCACTAAGTCTGCTTCCAGGCCCAGTTCGCTGACCTTGCGGGCGGTGGTGCGGCTGCCTGCGCCCTCGGTCAGGAAGGTCACGTCTGGGTGCTTGGCTTGGAATGCTTTGGCAAGTTCATCCACGGGGACGGTCAGGCTTCCGGCGTGGAAGATGATGATCTCTCCGGTGAGGCTTGGCTCTTCCGCGCTGGGGATTGGTTCTTCCGTTGGCGGGGGCGAGGTACACGCGGCCAACAGGAGGAGTAAAGCAATGGATAAAATTACAAGAGTCTGTTGCAAGGTTTTCTTTTTCATAGGTCTCCTTTCTCATAGGTCTTCGTAAATAAATGGGTGATCTATCCAGCTATCGTAAGAATAGAACACGGATGACGCTGATGCGGCAGATTTACACGGATTTTTTGTTTTTGATCTGCGGAAATCCGCTTGATCCGCAAAATCCGCGTTCTATTTTTCTGCATTTATTGAACAATAGTTTCTTGCCCTGCATCTTTTGTATCATAGCCGCTTAGGGCGTTCACTGCGCTTCGGAAATCCCCGCTGTGAAGTGTATCTAAGGCGGGAGCTAATAAAGGATTTTGGTAATGTTCTTCGGGGATGACCAGATCGTACCGTTCCTCGAAAAGTGGGATGAAGTCCATTTCTTGTTGTCGAGCGGCAGCCATTACCGCTATTCCTGCGTCTGCTTCTCCTTCTGCTACGGCCTGGGCTACGGCGAGATGCGTGTTCACCATCCAATCGTAGCCTTGGATCATTTCGGATGGGATGCCTTTTTCCCGCAGTTGTTGATCCAGCCACAAGCGCGTCCCTGACCCTTTTTTTCGGTTGATGAAACGTACTTTCTCTTGAGTCAAGTTTTCTAATTTGTGTAATTGGAGCGGATTCCCCGGCGTGACCACCAACCCTTGTCGGCGGCGCGCCAATGTCACCAGGCGCATGTTCCGGTCGGGAAAGATGTGGCGCACGTAGGGGAGGTTATACTCTCCGCTGGGGGGATCAAATAGGTGGCATCCCGCCAATTGGCAAATGCCTTGTCGTAGGGCCATTAATCCATCTAGGCTTCCAACTGGCAGCGCAAACATTTCGGGCGTGGTCTGGTTTTTCGAGAGCGTCTGCGCCAGCAAATCTAGAGCAAAGTCATGGCTGCCCATAGCGACCACCGATTCTTTGTTGGGCGTGTGGGGGAGGAGAGATAAGTTAGCTAAAAATGCTTTAGCGGTGGCTGAGTAGTATTTTTCGACGAAGCCGCGGACGACGTTGGTTGAAGTCAACGAGACCAGATGCGCCTCTTCTAGTTTTTTGAGGTGATAGCGAACCTTGGCGGGATGCATGTCCAGCTGTTTTCCCAGTTGGGTCAGCGTGGCGGGAGCGGCCATGAGCGTTTGCAGGATGCCCCGCCGCCGGGAGTCCCCCAGAATTTGCAGGGTGGAGAAATTATTGATCTTTTGGAATGTTTGCATTGACTTGCTCGCTAAAGTTTTATTTAATGTTAAATAATATTTTAGTCGAAGATGGTGAAATGCGCAAGGCTTTTCAGGAAGAAGAGCAGGGTAATTGCAAATGTTTCCCATGAATGAATTCATGGGCTAGTTAAGCAAAACCCATTGAAATGGGTTACTCCCCTGCGGCGTTCTCAACGCGCTTGAGCGCGTTTTGTTATGTAGACGCCGAATTCATTCGGCGTTAAAAAGAAAAACCCCACGGCGTTAGCCGTAGGGCTTTATAAAGCTGGGGGCCAGGGACTCGAACCCCGACTTACTGTTCCAGAGACAGCCGTCCTACCATTAGACGAGCCCCCATCAGCGGGGTTATTTTATCATTGTGGGGGAGGTTAGTCAAATGAGTTAAACACTGGATTCTATAGCAAACACATTTCACGTAATTGCTCAAAATGGAGATGTGCATTGCATCTTCTTTTGGATGCGTTGCACATCGAGTCGCCAAAACACAGCCAATTCCGCAAGTGCAACGCACTTCTAAAAGCATGAAGTGCAATGCACCAGCTATTTCACAACTGGATTTTGAGCAAGTATCATTTTACTGTTCTTATGGGTTTTGAATGATTGTTCCGCCGCCTTCGACTTCAACGGTGACTTTGCCTGTATGCGTTGGGGTTTGAGTTGGGGTACCCGTAGGCGTTGGAGTATCCGTGGGCGTTGAGGTTGACGTGGGTGTTGGGGTCTGGGTTGGCGTTGGGGTTGATGTTCGTGCTGTTGCGGTGAGAGCTTGGGCTGTTTCAGTGAGGTGAGGGATAACAAGAGTGGCTTCTGGAACGTTATCCAGCCAATTTTGAACATCTGCTTCATCCATTTCGCCAGTTTGGGGAGGTTGTCCGGCCCCGGTGATGACCGCGGTTTCCCCAGCGCGTATTTCTACTGTTCCCGCATCATTAGATAAGGAGCAGGTTCCTTCCAGGCAAGTGACTCTCACTTCGCCAGTGTCTTCATCGTAGCTTACATGTAAATACGAACCGCGCACAGAAGCTAATCCTGAGGGGGTGTCTACTTCTAATGCTCCTCCCCGGAGAATAACCCAGATTCTACCAAGTTCTATTCTAATACGGAAAAGCAGTCCTTCGGGGGTTTCTTCACTTGTTCCCAAAGTGAATAATGTGTTGGCTCCTAGGCGAATCAACGAATCATTAGAAAGGTCTAGGCGTACCCTAGAATCGTCCATTGTTTGGATTTTCCCCAGGGTTTGTAGAATATAGCCATTATCAACTTCGGCAAAGTCTTCATCTGAAGGTTGACGCGCCAACACGCTGCCGCTAATTTCAGAAAGGGTGGCGGTGATATTTCCTTCAATTGCTTCATTAGACGCCGCAAGGGTTGGCGTAGTTTCCTCTGAGGGTGTATTCATATTGCATGCGGCTAAGAATATCAAGAACACAAAGACAATGACCGTTATAGAAAATCGAAGTAAATTTTTCATCCGAGTACCTCCTTGTAGTTTAGGGTGGTTTTCTTGCCAGTTAATTTATAGATTTTCACTTGCTCAGTTTTCCCTTTCAGATGGGTTGGTGCGACAAATTCGGCCTCAAGTTCTTCTTTGATAGCCTTGTATGTGCTTTCATTTATTAAGATGGGATAACCGTATACCTTGGTTTGGTCTTGAAGGCGGGCGGCCAAATTAGCGTTATCACCAATAATTGTGTAATTAACGCGTTTTTCAGAACCAAGTAAGCCCACAAAAACATCCCCACTATTCAACCCAATCCCAATCTCCATAGAAGCGGAGAGTTTACCTTCAGATTTCCACTTTTCATTCAATTCGTCAAGCACGTCCAACATCTCTAACGAGGCCCGCGAGGCGCGTAAGGCGTGATCGGCGTGGGGGATGGGTTCACCAAAAAAGGCCACAACGGCATCTCCTTCGTATTTATCTACAGTGCCGCCATGTTTGTGGATAATATCGGTCATAGCTGCCAAATACGGGTTAAGGATTGCCACCACCTCTTCGGGGTTGAGCTTCTCTGAGAGGCTGGTGAAACCACGAATATCAGAGAATAAGATCGTCAAATTGGCCCGTTTGTTGAGCGAATTGATGTCTTGGGTTTTGATGAGTTGATCCACCATTTTGGGTGAAATGAAACGCCCAAAAAGATTGGAGATACGTCTCTTGGCCAATTCTTGGATGATGGTTTGCTCCAAAGAAGGCAGTATAACTCCCAGGAAGAGCATTAGCTCAGGGCCTACGAATGGAATCACCCACCTATAGCGTGCCATAAGCAGCGCATAAAAAGCAAAATAAAATGCTAATGCCCCCAGCAATAATAAAAGCGCGATGGTGGGACGGGGGTGTTTGGCAATGACCCGGGCTAGAGCGGCAGCCAGAATGATTAAAATTATTTCACTCCACGGGGGAAGGATGTGCAGGTAACTTTCAGTAATGAGGGTGTCTACAGCGTTGGCTATGATTTCTACCCCAGGCGTGAGAGTAATGCTTGAATATGGAGTAGGATAAATATCTTGGAGTGTTTCGGTGGTGGCTCCAATGAGAACGATTTTGTCTCGGAATTTTTCAGCAGGATAGTCACCGAGGGCAACATAGGCGGCTGTATAAGTAGGATATGTTCGGGTTGGGCCTGCAAAGTTGACCAATAATTTTCGCTGACTGAGCGGCACAACTTTGTTGTTGAAAGTTACTTCTGTGGGACTTGGATTCGTGGGAGAAGGCACATTCAAGTAGAGACGAGCTAGTTCGAAGCTCCAATTATAGTAGGTCTCATCTCCCCAGGTTTGGAAGGCTTCAACGCTGCGCACAATGGCGTCTTCATCACGTCTGATTTTAGGGATGCCAAGACCATCAATTGCTTCCATGTAGACTTGCAATGGGTGGCGGAGGGTTTCGTACATTTGCTCTTTATCTTTGTATTTTTGTACGAGCATGACAGCATTTTCGGCTTCGGCCAAAGCTTCTGCCAGGGCCAAATCCCCTTCAGGGTCAGGGTCTGGCTCGAAGAGAAGGATATCTACTCCTATGACGCTCGCCCCCGCCTGATTGAGCCAATCCACGATCTCAGCCAGATAAGCCCTTGGCCAGGGCCATTGTAAATTATTCCAATTGAAAGAGGCGTCATCAATGGCAACAATGACAATATTTCCCGAAGGCGGTCGAGCCATAAGCCACCGCGAAGCCATATCCCGAGTTGTTAATTCTAAGCGCTCCGTGGGCATGGTTATATTGGGAAATAGGCCAATGACTTGAAGGCTTAATAAGACAATGGTGGTGATAATAATTATGGCTGTATTATGCGGGTTAGTAGTTTTCATAGCTTGTGTCTTAGCAGGGGGAGGGGACTGGGGAGGGGGCGCCGCGTGGGGGGGGGGACGGGGGGGGGCGCCCCCGCCAAACTCCAGCGGGGAGCAAATTGCTTCTCCCTGTATTACGACTATTCTTATTCTAACGTATTTTATGCTATAACGCAAAAGCAATTTAGGCGTCCACCGTATCTGTCGCCGCCAAACGTGTTTCCACCGTGCCCTCTGCATATCCTGTCCCCCTTGCATGCACCGCCCCCCATGGTATAGCCCCTGTCCCGCCTGCTTCCCCGTGCCCCATCCCCTACGTCTCCCCCTTGTTCCCGCTTCCGATTTCTCCCTATCCGCCCAGCATGTGCTAAAATGAGTAGGTATGAGAGCAATAGGCCGCTAAAAAAGGGAAGTTAGTAAAGGAGAAAATCGAATGACAGAAGAAAAGGAGAGAGCCGATTTCATCCGCGAGTTTGTCAAGGAAGACCTCGCTGAAGGCAAGTACGAGGAAGTGTGTACCCGTTTCCCGCCGGAGCCAAATGGCTATTTACACATCGGCCACGCCAAAGCCATCAACATCAATTACGGGATTGCCGAGGATTTTGGCGGGAAGTTCAACTTACGCTTCGATGACACGAACCCGGTCAAGGAAGAAGTTGAGTATGTTGAAGCTATCAAGGCAGACATGCGCTGGCTGGGGGCCGATTGGGAAGACCGCGAATTTTACGCCTCGGACTATTTTGGGCAGCTTTATGCGTATGCCGTCAAGTTGATTAAAAGGGGCAAGGCCTATGTGGATGACCTCACCCCGGACGAGATTCGTGAGTATCGCGGCACGTTGACCAAGCCGGGGAAAAATTCTCCCTACCGTGACCGCACTATCGAGGAGAATTTGGATTTGTTCGAGAGCATGAGGGACGGGGAGTTCCCCGAGGGGGCGCGTGTCCTGCGGGCGAAGATTGACATGTCTTCGGGGAATATCAATATGCGCGACCCGGTCATGTACCGCATCCTCCACGCCGAGCATCACCGCACGGGTGATGAATGGTGCATTTATCCCATGTATGACTTCGCTCACGGACAATCAGACTCCATAGAGGGTATCACCTATTCCTTGTGCGACCTGGCTTATGAAGCTCACCGCCCTCTCTATGATTGGTTCCTGGATGAGTTGGATATCTTCCATCCCCGGCAAATTGAGTTTGCGCGTTTTAACCTCTCTTATACAATACTGAGCAAACGTTACTTGGGGAGGATGGTCAAAGAAGGTTACGTGAACGGCTGGGATGATCCCCGCATGCCCACCCTGGCCGGGATGCGCCGGCGTGGATATACGCCTGAGGCGATTCGTGCCTTCATGGACGAGGTTGGCATTGCTAAAAACGAGAGCATTATTGATTTCGCGCTATTGGAGCATCACATCCGCCAAGATTTGAACAAGCGCGCCCCGCGCCGGATGGGGGTGCTTAATCCCTTGAAAGTGGTCATCACCAATTATCCTGAGGATAAAGTCGAGGAAATGGAGTTCATTAATAATCCTGAAGATGAAAGCGCGGGTACCCGCATGGTTCCTTTCTCGCGTGAGATTTATATTGAGCGGGAGGACTTTCGAGAGAATCCTTCGAAACGTTTCTGGCGGTTAGGGCCGGGACGAGAAGTGCGTTTGCGCTATGGTTATTTCATCACCTATGAAGACCATGTTAAAGATGAGAACGGAGAGGTAGTAGAAGTTCATTGTACTTATGATCCTGAAACGCGGGGAGGAAATGCCCCCGATGGACGCAAGGTGCGTGGTACGCTGCACTGGGTCTCGGCCGCTCACGCTCTGGATGTTGAAGTCCGCCTATATGACCGTCTTTTCTATGCTAAGAATCCCATGGATGTGGAAGAAGGGGAAGATTTTGTTGATAATATGAACCCCGATTCCCTGACGGTGTTGGCGAATTGCAAGGTGGAACCGAGTTTGGCGGACGCCGAACCGGGAGACTTTTTCCAATTTGAGCGCCGGGGTTATTTCTGCGTTGATCCCGATTCCAGAGACGGAAAGCTAGTCTTCAACCGGACTAGCACTTTGCGTGATACGTGGAAGAGGATTGAGAAGAGGTTGCGGCAGCGGGGGAAGAGGTAGCAGAGGAGGCAGAGGAAGCAGAAGAGCCAAAGGAAAAAGCCCTCGCCTTTACCGGCGGGGGCTTTGTGGTTCTTAGAGACTGTGCTCTACCTTTATACGTGCGATTTTTGCTGTAATTTAATACGATGGATTTCAAAAATGTTCCAATGTCTCCGTGTTCTCGTTCAACACATCCATCATCTCATCTCCAAGTCCTAACATCAGTACCCCCTTTTTTTCCCCGTAGCGCACTATGCTCCGATCCACATGCAGCGCAGCCAGCGCTCCCAAAAAATGATAACGTTCCTGATCCGCATACTCGGGGAAATAGCCGCGTGCTTGCTTCATCAACTCCACAAAATCATTGACCTTTTCTACTGACATTTTGTTCTTTGTTTCCGTGATCAATACATACTTGCCACAGACCGCTACCACATCGAATTCTTGTGATAAGTCAGGAATGGTCGGATGTTTGCGCTTCATGCGTACTGCTACCATATCTGGTTCTTCGGATGGGCAATTTGCCAAGTGCCGAAGAATACGGGGAATGCTGGGGGCTACTATATCTTCTGCCAAGGTACCAAGTTTATTGGCTAGCTCTCCCCACTGTTTATTGATAGCTTTTCGGTCCGCATGCATCTCGTCTTTGAACACAGCCATCTCGTCTTTGAACTCATCCATTCCTTGCGAAAAACGTGTTATCTCACGATTTGTTCTGGTTATCTCACGATTTGTTCTAGCATTGTCCCGGGCCATTTGGGCTTCATACTGAGCTGTTTTGGCTTCGTGCCGAGCCATTTGGGCATCAGTTTGCTGGAACGCATGCCATACGCTCTCCACAAGCTCTTCCAAACGATCTACTCTAATTTCCATATCGGGGTATATAGTCATATTTCACCTCACTTTGTTATGCTGAACTAAGTGACTGTCACTACCACTGTTCATTATAGCATAGATGGCAAGGAGGGGGTAACTTTAAGTTGATGCCCCAATGTTTCACCCGTTCTCTAACTCTTCCGCTGCTTTTTCCAGCCTAGCAATGGTCTTCTCTTTGCCGAGGATGTCCATGGTCTCAAAAAGGGGAGGGCTGATTTTTTGCCCGGTGAGGGTTTCGCGCAGAAGTCCAAAGATGTGACCGGCCTTGAGACCCATCTCCTTGGCCATATCACGCAGGGGTTGCTCGCAGGTATCAGAATTGATTTCCGTTACCGCGCTAAAGAGATTTACCAGCCGCCGGGCCGCTTCGGCCGCTTGACCCGCGCTCATCTTTTTGCTGACAATCCGCTCGGTGACCAGTTCCACCTCATCCTCGAAGAAGAAACCGGCCATATCCCCCACCTCTGTTAAGCGTTTGGTTCGCGTCTGAATGGCGGCAGCTACTTTGGGGAGTATGGCGTTATCCACCGTGTAGCCTGCTTTCTCGAAAAATGGCCTGATGCGTTCGGCGAAATCCTCCACCTCAAGGTTACGAATGTGGAGACCGTTGAAATGATCCAACTTGCTAAAGTTGATAGCCGCCGGAGAGGGATTGAGTTTTTCGATGGAGAATTTTTCTATGAGATCTTCCATGGTGAAGAACTCGGTTTTATCATCGTAACTCCAACCTATTAAGGCCATCCAGTTGTTGACAGCTTCAGGTAAAAAACCCATTTCAGGCATATCATTAACGAAAATGGGATAGCCGCTCTCGCGTGCTTTTTGGATATCGCGTTTGCTCAGTTTGCCCTTGCCGTCTGGTTTCAGGAAGAGGGATGGGTGTACCCACACCGGTTCTTCCCAGCCAAAAGCGTCGAAAATGCGTTTGTGGATAGGGAAGGTTGGCAGCCACTCTGAGCCGCGAATGACGTGGGTGATGCCCATGAGGTGATCATCAACCATGGCAGCCAGGTGGTAGACGGCCAAGCCATCAGATTTGATCAAGATGATGTCGTCAAGGACTTCGTTTTCCACGGTGATGTCTCCGCGTAAGAAGTCATGGGCCGTAGTGGTTCCCTCTTGGGGGATTTTGAAGCGGATGACGTGCTCTTCACCGTTTGCTACCCGTCGGGCGGCTTCCCCGGGGGGGAGGTGCCGGCATTTCCCATCGTAGCGGGTGTTCTCGTTATTGGCCAGTTGTTCCGCTCTTATTTTATCGAGTCGTTCAGGGGAGCAAAAGCAGTAATAAGCATCTCCGCTCTCGATAAGCTGCTCGGCGTGTTGGCGGTAGATGGCCTTGCGCTGGGATTGGCGGTAAGGGGCGTGAGGCCCGCCTGCATCGGGGCCTTCGTCGGGGGGCAATCCCAGCCAATGAAGCGCATTTTTGAAATTGGCCTCCGCTTCGGGGACGTAGCGTTTCTGGTCAGTATCTTCGATGCGTAAAATAAAGCTCCCGCCGCTTTGTTTGGCTAGCAGGTAGTCGTATAATGCGGTTCTGGCCCCGCCCAGGTGCAGGTATCCGGTGGGGGAGGGGGCAAATCGTACACGGGCGGGTTTGGTAGGGGGTGTCATTTATGCTCCTTGTGGTCTTAGTGGTCGAGATAAATCCTTTTCTAATGGTTTTATAAATGCTACACTAGCTACCTGACAGTTTTAAAATTAGTCTCGCTAATAGAACGCGGATGACACAGATTTTGCGGATTTGCGCGGATTTAAACCATTTATAAAGTTTTTGATCCGCGTTTATCCGCCGCATCCGCAACGCCAATGTATTTCTGGCGCATCTGCGTTCTATGTTTTTACTTTTACCAAAGTGACGGGTAGCTAGAATGCTACATACTTAACGCAGAGACGCAGGGATGCGGGGACGCAGGGAAAACTTTTTAGTGGACAATATCCAATATCCAGTATCTAACTCAAAACTCCAAATCTTGATGCCGGAGGAGGACGCTTTCCACCAGTCCTATCCCCAAGAACAGAGATAACAAAGAACTCCCTCCATAGCTTACAAAGGGAAGCGTGAGGCCGGTGACAGGGAGTAAGTTGAGGTTCATACCTATGTTGACGGTGGCTTGAAAGGTAATCAGGGTTGCCACGCCGTAGGCTATCAATGCCCCAAAAGTGTCTCTGGATAAGCGGGCCGCTCGTAAACAGCGCAGGATGATAAATATGAGTAGACCTAATACCAGTAATGCGCCTACAAAGCCAAATTCTTCCGATAAGGCAGAGAAAATGAAATCAGAGTGACGCACTTTAAGAAATCTGAGTTGAACTTGTGAGCCGCCTCCGTAACCTTGTCCTAGCCACCCTCCTGAGCCAACGCTGATCTGCGCTTGCTCCACGTTGTAATTCGCTCCGTGGCGTGCCTCAGGGTTGGGGAATAGGAAATTGATGATCCGTTCGATTTGGTAGGGTTTTATGAGCGCCTCTGTGTTGGTAGGATCATAACTTAATAAAAGAAGCGGCAGCCCGACGCCTAGGGCCAGAGTACCTCCCCCTGCGGTGATCAAGAGATGTTTAAGTTCCAAACCGCTGGCCCAAAGCAACGCAAACCAAATGACCAAGATCACAATAGAAGTACTTAAGTCGGGTTGTAATAATATCCAACTTACCACACCCATTGTTAGCGCTAAACTTTTTACAATGGTGATAGGCCGGTATATTTCATGGATATTTTGAGTGAAAAAATTCGCCAGCACCAAGATCATGACAATTTTAGCCAACTCGGATGGTTGGACTAAGATGGGGCCAACTTGGAACCAGCGTGCCGAGCCGAAAAGCGTTCCCCCTACAAAAAAGAGAATGGCCAAAAGAGCTGTAATCCCCACAAAAAAGAACTTACTAAGCGAACTCCAGTAGCGGTAGTCAATGGTAGCAGTGATAATCATTACCACAAAGCCTGCCGTGGCAAAGATGAACTGCTTGAGGACAGTATTACCTTCGATAAGCTCAATGTTGCCGGCAATGGCAGACCTGATCATAGCCACACCGAAGATAGTGAGCACTGCCACTGCCCCCAGGAGCCAGAAATCAAACTGTCGCCACGAAATATTGCTCATAGACTAATCAATTACCAGACTATCGACTAGGGATCAGGGAAGCAGGGAAGCAGGAATCAGTTGCCATATTACCAGACTGTCGACTACCAGACCAAAGACTACTAGACTATCGACTACCAGACTATCGACTACCCGACTACCCGACTAATACCGTCTCTTTTGGGGGCCTGCTATGGGAACATCTGCAATCAGCCTTTGTTGGCGGCCTTTTCGGGTGAGATCAATCTGCACAGCCTCAGAGTCGATTTCAATGTAGCGGGAAATCACCTCCAACAAATCGTCTTTGAGGTTTTCCAGCGCTTTGGGCGTTATGGCGGTGCGATCATTGATGAGTACCAATTGCAAACGTTCTTTTGCTTTTGTGGCACTGCTAGGCTGTTTGGAAAAGAGTCGATCGAGAAAATTGCTCATTCTAATTTCCTCCTGAGCCGAATATGCTTGTGAACCGTTTGAGAAGCCCTTTCGAGCCTTCTAAATCTAAAAACGGAACAGTTTCACCCTCCAAGCGGCGGGCTATATTGCAGAATGCTCTCCCTGCCAGGCTGCTATCATCCGTCGAGATCGGTACCCCCTGATTTGTGCTGATAATGACTTCTTTATCTTCTGGAACAATCCCCAATAGCTCAATAGCCAATAAATCTACCACATCATCCGCCGAGATCATGTTTTTCTGCTGTACCATCTTGAAGTCTAGGCGGTTAATAATCAGTTGCCCGGGCCCTTTTTCTTCTGCTTCAATAAGCCCGATAATCCGGTCTGCGTCCCGGACGGCGGAAATTTCGGGGTTGGTGATGATAATTATCTCGTCGGCAGGGGCAATGGCGTTGCGGAAACCGCGTTCTATGCCGGCTGGCGAGTCAATCAAAATCCAGTCTAAATCTGGGCGAAGCTCATCACATATCCGCACCATATCGCTGGGAGAAACGGCCGTTTTATCCCGCGTTTGCGCCGAGGGGATAAGGAACAACCCGGGAATATGTTTGTCGCGGATCATGGCCTGCCGTAAGCGGCAGCGTCCTTCGACAGCATCTACCAGGTCATACACGATGCGGTTTTCCAGCCCCAACACCACGTCCAAATTTCGCAGACCTATATCCGCGTCAATGCAGGCCACCTTATTTCCGTTTTTCGCCAGAGCGGCCCCAATATTAGCGGTGGCAGTTGTTTTACCAACGCCGCCTTTCCCAGAAGTGATCGTGATTATTTTTGCAGCCATAATTGTATCCTATGTTCTATTTGTGACCATTCACTCTTTTTGGAGATTTGTGGGAGCGCAGGCGGCTGGGGGATGGAAAAACCTCGCCCCGGCGTGGATACCAGTCCCCAGGGTTTGTCCACGCTCGGGCGTGTGTGCCACGCTTGGGGGTTGGTCTCGCGCCCACCCCCCCGTCCCCCCCAAAAATCCACATGCCCCTTTCACGCTTGATTCCACGGATGAGCCACTACCTGACCATCCTCCAAACGGGCGACTTCGGGTTGGACGTCTTTGCCGCCCGGGGGAGATACGCTGATCCTATCGGCAATGCGCAATTGGGTGGGGGATAAATCCAGCGCACAGACCACAGCCTTTGAATCGCCTTCAGCGCCCGCGTGTGCTACCCCTCGTAAATGACCCCAGACAATGATGCTCCCTCCGGCGATGATCTCGGCCCCGGGATTAACATCTCCCAGGATGATAATGTGGCTGGGGTGTTTGACCTTTTGCCCTGACCGGAAGGTGCGGTGGACTAAAAGGGCGGCTTCGCCCCGGATGGCGGGGGAGGGCCTGTCTCGGAGTTGCGGGGGAGACGGTTTCGTGAGCCGGGTTGCCAGCCCCAAGGCCTGGGCGGCTTTTTCTGTGGTAGGCGAATCGCTGAGGATTGCCCATAACTTTACATCGCTGTCAAAAAGCGTATCCCGCAAAGCGCCCAGCGTGGCAGCCTTGAGGATGTGGTTTCCCACGTCTAGGGCCAGGCGTCCCCCCTGGAAAAAATCCTTTTGGGAATTGATGTGTTCCAATAAGGCTTTTTCTTGCTTGGCCCATTTTCCAGAACCAATTTTTATCAATAAGCCGTCTTTGATGCCTTTGATCTCTATTTTCTTAGTTTGCATCCCCAGACTCCAATTAAAAAAACTACCTGGGTAGTAGCCCAACCGCGTTGGGCAGATTCAGATATCCGCATTTTACCTGATTTAGACGCCAATGCGATTGGCTCACTACCCAGTTGTTGGTAAGGCTTTTCATTCACTTCACAATTTGTGTGCCTCACACCTGGATTTTGAGGAACTTCATACAAATCTCCGAACACAAGGATTATAGCATGAGTGGCCAGGGGCTGAAAGTTAGAATCAGGGGGAGAATTATATTAGGGGCTTTGAGGTTTAGACATGGCGAGCAATTCTTGGTAGAGTTCGGGAAGCGTTCGTAAAATGGCTTGATGCCTGCTGGCTTCGATGATGGCCGCTTCGGAAAACCCTGTCCGCGCGAAAAAAGCGTAATACGCCGTCCACCCGCATCCAGCATTGGGTAAGTCGGCAATTGCTTTAGGGGCGCGGTTTTCAATTAGGTCGGTGATGACCTTGCGTCCAACCTGTCCCTCGCCCCATTTACATTCGCCTAGTAAAATTTGTTTTGTTTGCCAATCGACAGCGACAACATCAATTTGCACACGCGGCGACCAGTGCGTTCCCACCACGTCTAGGCCAAGGGGTAATTGACCGGCTTGTCCGCTATGCAGTGTCCAGGTTCGGCAGAGTTCTTCAAAGGTTAGGGCCACAAAGGAACGAAATTGCGCGGAGACTTTTTCCCACAGGCGGTTCGTGAGACCTTGTTCTACCAGGTATTTGTTTGGCTCGATAAAGTGAAAGTAAAACCGCAAATACGGATCGCGCAAATAATAGCGGCTGATGTTGGTAACGTTCCACTTAGCCGGGGGGATGGTTGCCGGAACGCGCCTTTCCAGGAGATATAGCTCAACTAGTCTTTTCAGGTAGGGGCTGATATGCGACGATGACAATCCTACCGATTTGCTAATATCACTGGGAGTATGGTGCCCAGCGGCGACCGCTTTTAGAACAATTTCGTAGGTTTGGGTTTCACGCCGTACTACATCGCTGATGAGCAAAAAAGGATCGCTTTGGAACATCCCCGCGCGTTTGAAGAGCAATTGCTTGATATTTGTGCCCACGCTTTTCTGGTCATCCCAACGTTCGAGATAAGCTGGAATGCCGCCTAAAACTGCATTCACCGCCACTTGTTCTTCTAGGTCGTAACGCGGCAGAAAATCACGGAGGGTATGAAAAGGCAGCGGTTCCAAAAGAAAGCGATGCGTAAACCGCCCGTAGAGGGGGGCGTCGTAGCGATTGAGGTCAACCATCATGCCAATATGAGACCCACATAGGGCCAACATGATATGGTTGTTTTTGAAGAGGCGATCCCAGGCCGCGCGCAGATGCGAGGGCAGGGAGGGGTCGGAATGGACTGCGTCGGGGAATTCGTCCATGATGAAAATAACAGGCTGAGACCCAATGACCTGCGCTGCCATCTCGAAGACCTCTTCCCACAAGGAAAAGCGCGGGGCGACATTTCCTTCTCCGTGTGCCCAATTCCAGATCACGCGTGCCAGACTTTGGCGAGCGACCTCGGGGGTGTCTCGTCCGGCAATCCAATAGAGTACTGGCAGGCCGCTTTGCTCTGCAAAATGCAAAAGCAGCGTGGTTTTTCCCACCCGGCGTCTGCCATGCACCATGACGAATTGGGCTGCGTCTTGGTTGTGCAGTCCTTCTAAAATGGCAAGTTCTTCTTTCCTGTCTACAAAATGAGACACCGTTCCTCCGTAATCTAAACAGCTTTGTCTAACCTGCTTAGATTGTATTAGATGCAGGTATGAGTGTCAAGGTGATCGCTTAGGCCGCGTTTCCTAATTAAAAAGCGATTCAACCCCCAAAGTTGTTTTCTGACATGTCTTAAGGATTGCCTAACCTGCTGTCTATCGTTTTAAGTTCGAAATAAGCTTCGAGCGTTCGGCGAACAATGGGGCCTGCTACACTGGCGCCCTCTCCACCGTTGTAGACAAAAGCTACCACGGCAACTTCGGGATTTTCGTAAGGGGCATAGGCAACCGTCCAGGAATGGGTGGGCCAGTTTCCTGGTTTGCAAAGCCCCTTCTCGTTTGCAAACACGTCGCAATATTCGGCGGTGCCGGTTTTTCCGGCTGCCGCAATGCTGAATCCTGCAAAAGGGTCTTCCAGGGTGCCGTTGACCACTGCCAGACGCATCCCTATTTGGACTTGCTCCACCACCCAAGTCGCTACGGTGGTCTGCTCGCCCGTCAACTTTGCTTCGCATCCCCCCGCGCTGGTCGGGTCGCTGTATACATCTATGATAGGGTCTTGGGTGATATCCCATTTAAGATCAGGCTGGAAAGGTTGAATGGTAATCCCCGCGCTATCTGTGATTTCGTAGATGACGGTTGGGCGCATTAATTTCCCATCATTGGCAATTGTGGCGGCTGACATGAGGACTTGCAGAGGCGAGGCGATCACAAACCCTTGGCCCACGCTGGCAATGTATGTATCACCCGTAGACCAGTTCTCACCGTGGGCAATGCGTTTCCACTTGGGGGTGGGGATAAGGCCATCCGTCTGGTCGGGTAACTCTATCCCAGGGAGTTCGCCATACCCCAGGGCGCGGGCATAGGTCCCCAGGCGGCAAATCCCCAGCCCCTCGGGAATATCGTTCGGGACGTTGGTAACCCCCTCCGTTCCTCCCCCCAATTGGTAGAAGTACACGTTGCTCGAGTTCGACAATCCCCCAAGAAAATCCAAGGACCCAAAGCCGGCTTCATTCCAATCTACAAATTTGCGGCTTCTGCCGGGGTCGTTGGGGGTGAATTTCTCGGTAGTTAATATGAAGGGGGGCGTGGTGATCATTTGCTCTGGTGTTACCACTCCCTCATTGAGTGCCCCCACGGCCGTAGATAGTTTGAAGACTGAACCGGCTGGCAGCTCGGCTCCTACAGCGTGATTCAAGAGCGGGTCACGGACATCTGCGTTGAGTTGTTCATAATAATAAAACGGAATCACCCGTGCCATGCGGTTGTTTTCGTAGGTGGGATAAGAAACCATGGACAGAATTTCCCCGGTTTGAGGGTTCATGGCTATGACCACGCCGCTGGTAATCCGTATCTCTCCAAAATATGCGTTCCAATCTTGAATTTCGTCCATTAAGATGGATTGCGTAGCCTGCTGGAAGCGGGTGTCAATGGTGGTGTAAATGTTTTGCCCTGGTATGGAGGCAATAGTCCCTTTGACATCGCGCACAATTTTTCCTGCCACATCAACTTCTACCACGCGGTTGCCAGGTTTCCCAGACAGGATAGGCTCGAAATAGCGCTCGAGGCCGGCATATCCGATCTTGTCTCGTTGAGAGATGAAACCTCGCTCGGTGTAGTAATCCTCTTCTAAAGCAGAAATTGGCCCTAAGAACCCAATGAAGCTAGCCGTGAGAGAGCCTGTGGGGTAGTCGCGGACAGGTTCGATTTCGATAGAGATTCCGGGCCAATCGACCGCTTTTTCTTGGAGAAGCCTGGCCATGGTTTCGTCAATGTTGCAGGCAATTTTTACATCTCTATAGGGAGCACTTTGTTGCCCATAGCTGATAACTTGAGATATGCCATGCTCTGAGAGGCAGGGCACAAAGGGGTTTTCGAGGGTGATTTCTCCCCGGCTAACAGGTACATCTATGTAGCCCGCCAGATCGCGGATGATATTCTGAATTGCTCCTATGTCGTCCGGGAGGTAGGCGGCAGTGACTATGACGTTGTAGGAGGGCACATTTCTGGCAAGGACGGTTCCGTTGCGGTCGAATATTACTCCACGAGCAGGAGGAAGGCTGATCTCTAGGAGGCGGTTATCTTCGGCTTTTGCTAACCAGTCATTCCCGGAGATGATCTGCAAACTAAATAGCCGGATGATATAAAGGAGAAGTACCGCTCCGAGCAGGATCACAAAAGACAAGATGCGGCCAAGTTGTATTCTATTTTGAACGCTAGCTGATGAACTGCTCATATCTTGATTTCTTTTGGATATACTAGCTCAGCTAATTCCTGAATTAGAATATAAATTGGAATTGCTAAAAGCAAATTCAACATTAAGCTGGGCAAGGTGATGGTTTGTAATACGCTTTGGAATGGTAAACTTGTGCCTCGAACGAAGACCGCCAGGAGGGAAAAGGCGTGGGTAAGTATTGTGCCTACAAAGGTAGAAAAGAGTTGCACAAGAACTGCAAAGCGCCAAATTCGGGCCCGCAAAGCCAGGGTGAGGCTGATGGTAAGCAAATAACTGGTGGTGTAAATCCCAAATGGCAACCCGGATGAAAAATCAGCCAGAAGGCCTCCAATTAGCCCCCATTGCCAACCTGTTTCGACGTCTTTTTGCAAGGCCCAGGCGATGATGGTTAAAAGCATAATATCAGCAGTCCCGTGCAAAAGGGGCATTCTGCTGATTACCGCCGATTGGAGGATTGTGGCGATGCTTAAAACCGGGATAGCAAGGAAAATACTCATAATATACTGGTCTCACTTAGATTTTGCATGTCTGCATGTTTGCATGTGGTAAGTCAATGTCATTAAGTTGTAGTATGTCATTTTGAACGTGCTTCGTACCGAAGTGTGAGAAATCTTTCCACCGCATGTGAATGGTAGACTGAAACCAAGATTTCTCCTCGTTATTCGGCGGCAGTCATGCCGAAACCTCGTCGAAATGACATGGTAAGTTGCCTAACTTAATGACATTGAGAGCGTAGTAAGTAGTTGAGCAGAAATGGAAACTTCGCAAGCTTTGTTTTGAAACGCTAGGATATTTTTGCTCAAGTACTTACACTATAAAAATGTTCAATTTGTAGTGTATGTGATTATGCCTCGTTTGTAAATGCACCTCGAAACCCGATTGTAAATTCAAATCACGCATCACGTTTCACTCCTCACTCCTCACGCATCACGTTTCACACCTCACGTTTTCACGTTTCACGTTTCAGGAGAATATTCTATGACTGTCAAAACACTATCACTTTCCTTTCGAACCCAGGGCCACGCCGATATATTAGACATCACCTCGCAGGTCGCTGGGCAAATTCGCCAATCCGGCCTGAACAATGGCACGGTGACGCTTTTCTCGCCCTCCTCCACGAGTGCCCTCACCACCGTGGAATACGAGAGCGGCTGCCTGGAGGATTTGCGCCGCTTATTCGACGAAATTCTACCACCCAATCGGACTTATGCGCATAACGCCCGTTGGCACGACGGCAACGGACACTCCCACGCCCGGTCCGCGCTGCTCAAAACCTCCCTGACCATCCCCTTTGTGGAAGGGAGGTTGACGCTGGGGACGTGGCAGCAAATCATTTTCGTGGATTTCGACAACAAGCCCCGGCGAAGGGAGTTGGTGCTCCAGGTGATGGGGGAGTAGGGGATCAGGAACCAGGGAATCAGGTACTAGTACATCACGGCGGAAATCCGTAAAGGGTTTTTCACTACGCTCGAGCAGGATGGCCGCATCCTGCGGGTGGAGCACGGGGAAGTGGCCTTCCCCTCAGAGCAAAGTAGATTAACCCTACAGGGACTTCCGCCATCGTGTACTAGGGGGATCAGGGCGTGGCGGCTTTAGCCTGTGCAGAGGCCAAGCGTTAACCAAAGTACCCGGCGCTGTAAGTACGAAGCGCCGGGTACTTTTTCATTTAGGTAGCTTGAACTAATGTACCAATCCCTAATATACCAGCTACTAAGTGGTCAATGTCATTTAGTTAGGCAACTAG